>QHSM01000107.1 GCA_003221595.1 Candidatus Rokuibacteriota bacterium
GAGGACGTTCGTCTCCTGCGTGGCGCCGGTCGCTACCTCGACGACGTGAACGTGCCGGGCCAGGCCCATTCGGTGATCGTGCGCTCGCAGCACGCCCACGCCCGCCTGCGCGCCGTGGACACGACGGCCGCGCTGCGCGCGCCCGGGGTCCTTGCCGTCTTCACGGGCGCCGACGTCGAGGGTCTGGGGACCATGACGATGACGCTCAAGCGCAAGCGTCCCGACGGGTCGCCGATGTTCGCCCGGCCCCATCACGGTCTCACTCGGGGCCGCGTGCGCTACGTGGGCGATCCGATCGCGCTCGTCGTCGCCGAGACGCGCGCCCAGGCCGAGGACGCGGCCGACCTGGTCCAGATCGACTACGAGCCCCTGCCCTCCGTGACCGCGACGGCCGAGGCCACCCGGCCCGGGGCCGCTCCCGTGTGGGACGAGTGCCCGGACAACGTCTCCAACATCTTCGAGGCGGGCGATCGAGCCGCCACCGAGGCGGCCTTCGCCCGGGCCCATCGCGTCGTGCGTCGCCGCTACGTCATCACGCGGGTTCACGCCCAGTTCATGGAGCCGCGGGGCTCCCTCGGCGTCTACGATCCAAACGACGACCGGTACACGCTCTACGCCGACGTCCAGTACCCGCATCGCGTCCGGAACGCGCTGGCCAGCAGCATCTTCAAGGTCCCGGAGCACAAGATCCGCGTGGTCGCCGGCGACGTGGGCGGCGCCTTCGGGACGAAGGGCTGGCAGTATCCCGAGCACAAGCTCGTGCTGTGGGCGGCGCGCAAGCTGCGCCGCCCGGTCAAGTGGACGTGCGAGCGGCGCGAGGCGATCCTGGCCGACGAGCACGCGCGGGACAACGTGAGCGACGCCGAGCTGGCCCTCGACGCCGACGGCCGCTTCCTGGCCATGCGCGTTCACACGCTCGCGAACGTCGGCGCCTACATCTCGTCCGACCGGAATCTACTGGCGACCTTCAGCAACGTGGTCACGCTGGTCGGCGTCTACGCGTTCCCGACGGCGTACGTGCACGTGACCAGCGTCATGACCAACACGAACTCGACGGCGCCGTACCGCGGCGCCGGCCGCCCGGAGGCCACCTACGTCCTCGAGCGGCTGATCGACGACGCCGCCCGCGAGCTCGGGCTGGATCGGCTGGAGCTTCGCCGCAAGAATCTCCTCCCCGCCTCGGCGATGCCGTACAAGAACCCGCTGGGGGCCACGTACGATTGCGGCGACTTCGCGACGAGCATGGAGAAGGCGCTCAAGCTCGGCGACGTCGCCGGCTTCGCGGCCCGGCGCGACGAGGCGCGGCGACGTAGCCGGTTGCGCGGGCTGGCCGTCGTCAACCCGATCGAGCAGGCGGCCGGCGCCCAGCCGGAGTTCGCGGAGATCCGCTTCGCGCCGAGCGGGAGCGCCACGGTTCTCATGGGCTCGAAGAACCAGGGCCAGGGGCACGAGACGACCTTCAAGCAGATTCTCAACGAGCGGCTCGGACTCGATCCATCCGACGTGCTCTACGTCGACGGCGACACCGACCGGGTCGCGTTCGGCATGGGCACGATGGGATCGCGGTCGACGGTCATCGGCGGCACCGCGCTGTGGATGGCCGCCGACAAGGTGATCACGAAGGGCAAGAAGATCGCGGCGCGCCTCCTGGAGGCGGCCGAGGCCGACGTGGTGTTCGCCGATGGCAAGTTCGGTGTCGTCGGAACCGATCGGGCGGTCGTGCTCAAGGACGTGGCGCGCGCCGCGTTCCAGCCCCAGCAGCTGCCGCCGGGGGTCGAGCCGGGTCTCTACGAGACCGGGACCTTCTCGCCGAAGCAGGCCACGTGGCCCAACGGCTGCCACGTGTGCGAGGTCGAGGTGGATCCGGACACCGGCGCCGTCGAGATCGTGAGCTACGTGATCGTCGACGACGTGGGGACCGTCATCAATCCCGTGACGCTCAAGGGACAGATCCACGGCGGCGTGGCACAGGGCGTGGGCCAGGCGCTCATGGAGCAGGTCGTCTACGACCGTGAGTCGGGCCAGCTCCTGACCGCGTCGTTCATGGACTACGCCATCCCGCGCGGCGATACCTTCCCGGACATGCACATCGAGAGCAACCCGGTGCCCACCAAGCTCAATCCGCTGGGCGCCAAGGGCGCCGGCGAGGCCGGAACCGTCGGGGCGCTGCCGGCCGTGATGAACGCGGTCATCGACGCGCTCGCGCCGGTCGGCGTCCGGCAGCTCGACATGCCCGCGACGGCCGACCGGGTGTGGCGGGCGATCCAGGACGCGAAGGCGAACTGACGGAACGCAGGAGGAACGACGTGCAGCTCGACGAAAAGGCCCTCGACCTGATCTTGCTGAAGGCGCGGACCCAGAACGGCTGGCTCCCGACGCCCGTGACCGACGCCGAGCTGCGCGCGATTTACCAGATCATGCGCTCCGGGCCGACGAGCGCGAACTCGTGCCCGGCCCGGATCCTCTTCGTCCGGACCCCGGAGGCGAAGGCGCGGCTGATTCCCGCGCTCAGCCCGGGTAACGTCGACAAGACCAAGGCGGCGCCGGTCACCGCCATCATCGGATACGACACGCGCTTCTACGAGCTCCTGCCGAAGCTCTTCCCGCACCGGCCGGAGATGAAGAACCCCTACGAGGCGAACGCGAAGCTCGCCGAGACCGTGGCGTTTCGCAACGGCACGCTCCAGGGCGCCTACTTCATGATCGCCGCGCGCGCCGTGGGGCTCGACGTTGGCGGCATGTCGGGCTTCGACAACGCCAAGGTCGACGCCGAGTTCTTTCCCGACGGCCGCGTCAAGTCGAACTTCCTCTGCAACGTCGGCCACGGCGACCCGTCCAAGGTCATGGCCAAGCTCCCGCGGCTCGAGTTCGACGAGGCCTGCACGTTGTTCTAGAAGCTCTCCTCCTGCCAGCTCAGTAGCCGGGCCTGAAGCGCGCGAAGCCCCCGGGTGAGCAGGAGCCCGAGCGCGCCGACGAGCGCGAAGGCCGCGTACATCTCCGGTGTGCTCAGCATCTGCCAGTGGCGGTAGACAAGGTGTCCGAGCCCCGACTTCGCCGCGATGAACTCCACGGCCACGAGGGCGATCAGGGCCAGCCCCAGCCCGAGGCGTAGACCCGTGAAGATCGCCGGGAGCGCGGCCGGGAGGATCACTTTCCAGAAGAGGCGCGCGCCGTGAGCGCCGTAGTTGTGTCCGACCTCCAGGAGGCGCGGGTCCATCGTCCGCACGCCGCCGAGCGTGCTGATGACGATCTGGAAGAACGCCGAGGCGGCCCCGGTCAGGACGAAGGCGGGCTCGCCGACGCCCAGGATGATCAGGAGAAACGGTAGCAGCGCGATCTTCGGGACCGGGAAGACGAACGCGACGTAGGGCTCGACCGCGGCGCGGAAGGCCCGCGCGATCCCCATCAAGAGGCCGAGGAGCACGCCGGGTACGGCGGCGAGCGCGAACGCGAGCCCGAGTCGCGCGAGCGTGACGAGCAGTGCCCCGCCGAGATCGCCCGCTGTGAGGCGATCGACGAGCACGGCGCCGATCGTGGTCGGCGCCGGGAAGTACCGCGGCGAGACGAGCGCGAGCCGCGAGGCCATCTCCCAGAGGGCGAGCAGGGCGACGGGCACCCCGAGGCTCAATTTACCGGTCCGCCACGTCCTGGACCCACGGCAGGAGCCTCGCCTGGAGCGCCGCCAGGCCGTGGTACAGGACCGCGCCCACGAGGGCGATGACGAAGAAGGTCGCGTACATGTCCTCGACTTTGAGGATCTGCCACGAGAGCCAGAGGAGCGCCCCGAGCCCCCGGCTCGTGGAGACGATCTCGACCGCCACCACGACGATCAGCGCGAAGCCGAGGCCGAGCCGCAGGCCCGTGAAGATGGACGGGAGCGATCCCGGCAGGAGCACCGCCGTGAAGAGGCGCCAGCCCCGGGCTCCGTAGTGCGTGGCGGCCTCCACGACGACGCGGTCGATCTGCCGCACGCCGTGCGTCGTCGTGAAGGCGATCAGGAAGAAGGACGTCACGGCGGTTGTCACGACCACCGCGATCTCGCCTGGCGGCACCAGGAAGCCGACGAGCGGCAGGAACAGGATGCTGGGGATCGGATAGATCACGGCGAACACGGGATCGAGGCCTTCCCGCAGCCCGCGCCAGAGTCCCATCGCCAGACCGATCCCGACGCCGAGGACGGCGGCCAGCGCAAACGCCCAGCCGATACGGACCAGCGTCGCCCCGAGATGGCCCCAGAGCGTTCCGTCGGCGCCGAGCTGACGGAGGTGGACGGCGATGGTCGACGGGCGCGGGAAGAACGCTTCGCGCAGGAGCCCCGTCGCGCTCGCCCATTCCCACGCGCCGAGCAGGACGAGGGGCGAGCCGACGGCGATCGAATGCTCGGCGAGCCAGCGCCCGAATCGCCTCACGCGCTCGCCCGATCCGGATCCGGGCCGCGGTCCTCGGCCATCGCGCGGACGACTTCCTCGCGCAGACGGGCCCAGATCGTCTCGAGCAGCGCGCCGTAGGCCGGCGACGCACGGACCTCGAGCCCGCGCGGGCGCCCGAGGTCCACCGGATAGATCCGGCTCACCCGCCCGGGCCGCGCGCTGAGGAGCACGATCCGGTCGCCCAGGAGGAGCGCCTCCTCGAGCGAGTGCGTGACGTAGACGACGGTCTTGCCGAGCGCGGCCCAGATGCGGAGCAGCTCCTCTTGCATGATCGTCCGCGTCTGCGCGTCGAGCGCCGCCAGCGGCTCGTCCATCAGGAGCACCTCCGGGTCGCTGGCCAGCGCGCGGGCGATGCCCACGCGCTGCTTCATGCCCCCGGAGAGCTGGTGCGGATAGTGCGCGGCGAATCGCGTGAGCCCCACCATGGCCAGCATCTCTCGCGCGCGGGCCTCCCGCTCCGCCCGGCCCACGCCGCGGTTCTCGAGGCCGAACGTCACGTTGTCCCGGACCGTGCGCCACGGCAGGAGCGCGTGCTCCTGGAACACCATCGCGGTCAGCGGCGAGCCCGGATGATCGGCCTCGATGCGGACCTCGCCGGCGCTCTGGCGGAGAAGACCGGCTAGCACACGCAGCAGCGTGGACTTGCCGCTGCCGCTGGGCCCGACGACGCAGAGGAACTCGCCGGCGTGAGCCTGGAGCGAGATCCGGTCGAGCGCCAGGACCGAGCGCCGGTGGCTTTCGAAGGTGACGCTGACCTCGTTCACGAGGACCTTGGGGACGGGTGTCGGCATCGTTCTGGTCAGGCGCTGGCGCTGGGCGCGCGACGGGCGGGGCCCGAGGCCCGACCCGTCGCGCGGGTGCTTACTTCAGAGCTTCGATACCAGCCCGGCCGATCTGGGCGTCCTGGGTCGCAAGCACGCCCGAGACGCCGACCGCGCCGATCAGCTTGCCGTCGACGACGATGGGCAGCCCGCCCTCGAGCGGACTCGCGCCGGGAAGCCGGAGGATACGGAGGTTGGCACCGCCCTGTCCGAGCGCCTCCTCGAACGCCTTGGTGGGCCGGCGGAAGGCGACCGCAGAGTAGGCCTTCTCCCGCGCGACCTCGATGCTTCCGAACTGGGCGCCGTCCATCCGTTGCAGCATCACGAGGTTGCCGCCCGAGTCCAGGACGACCATGACGACGTTCCACTTGTTCTTGTTCGCCTCGGCTTCGGCGCCCGCCATGACCTTCTTGGCCTGCTCGAGCGTGATGGCCGGGCCGTATGGCGGAGGCGGTGGCGGGGCGGCGGCCGGCTGCTGAGCATATGCCGTTGTCGCTGCCAGCATCAGCACTGCGCCGACGACCAAGGTCTGCAGTCGTTGCACTCTCATGGGTCTCCTCCTCGCGTGAGCGGGCGTTGAGATCGAGCCGGCCTGCCGGCCGGTATACCGCCCCGCCGCGGGGCCGTCAAGCATCCTTGCCTTCCTCGTCGAACCGTGGTTAAAACTCCTCGGCGATGCAGGTCGAGATCAAGCGCTGCGTGGTCTGACTGGATCTGAGACGAGAGGCGGTACGCCTCCGCGACGAGCTCCAGGCCACGCTGCAGGTGCCGGCCCGGATCCGCTGGGGCGGCCTTGGAGAGTTGACGGTCACGGTGGACGGCCGGGTCGTCTTCTCCAATCGCCGGGCTGGTCGCATGCCGGAGCCCGGCGAGGTCGCGCGGCTCGTCCAGTCGGCGCGGTGATCACGAAACTCTCCCCCGGATAGCCCCCCGAACCGAGGAGGCATCGATGAGGCTCCTTGTCGCCGTGCTGACGGTGCTCGCCGTCGCCGCGCCCGTGTCGTCACAGACCAGGCCGACGGTGCGAGTCGGCTACATCCCCTCCGACTCGTTCGCCGCGCTCTACATCATGGCCGACCGGTACCTGCCGGCGGCCGGGATCGGCGTCGAGACGGTCCGGCTCGCCGGCGGGACCGAGATTCTCTCGCAGGTGGCGACCGGTCAGCTCCAGATGGGTGGCACCGGCATGGGCGCGGCCGGATTCAACGCCGTGGCATCGTCGCTGCCGGTGGAATTCGTGGCGCCGCTCCACTCCGGCTACATCGAGGACTACTTCACCGTCCGCAGGGCGTCCTGGGAGAAGGAGATCAAGCGCATCGCCGATCTCAGGGGCAAGCCGGTCGCGCTCAACGTGCGTGGCGCCGCCGTGGAGTGGATGCTCGACCAGGTTCTGAGACGAGACGGGCTAACTCTCCGGGATGTCCAGGTCAAGATCATGCCCTTTCCCGACATGGTGCCGGCCCTCGAATCGGGCGCCGTCGACGCCGCGATCCTAACCGAGCCCTTTCCGACCCTGGCCGAGGAGCGCGGGATCGCCGTGCGTCCGCTGCCCCGGCCCGCCGGCGCGAAGGCCACGCCGATCACCGCCATCTTCTGGAACAAGGAGTGGGCCGCCAAGGACCCGGAGCTGGCCCACAAGGTCATGGTGGCCTACCTCAAGGCCGCCCGCGACCTCGCCCTCGACAACGGCTGGAAGCAGGAGCGCAACATCGATCTGATGGTCAAGTACACCGGCGCCAAAGCCGACGTCATCCGGCGCGCCCGCGCCCACGTGCTCGACCCGAATCTCGACATGGACCCCGCCGTCCTCGACTCGATGCAGCGGCTCAGCGGCGAGATGGGCTTCCTGAAGTACAAGGACCTGCTGCCGGTGTCGCGCCTCTTCAACTTCGCCTACCGGGACCGAGCCGTGGCGGAGCTGGGCAGGAAATAGGCGCGCCGGCGGCGCGAGCCGCCTGGGCTCACCGCCCCCGCAGCTTGGGGTCGAGCGCGTCGCGCAGCGAGTCGCCGAAGAGGTTGAAGCCGAACACGCCGAGGCTGATCGCGATGCCCGGGAAGAGCGCGATCCACGGCGCCTTCTCGGCGTACGAGGGCGCCGAGCCGGAGAGCATCAGCCCCCAGGACGGCGTCGGCTCGGCGGCGCCGAGTCCCAGGTAGGACAGGGCCGCCTCGGCCAGGATCGCGGCCCCGAGCTGCGCGGTCAGCATGATGATGTAGGGCGCCGCGACGTTCGGGAGGATGTGCTGCAGGATGACGCGGGGCCGCGAGGCGCCCAGCGCCTGCACGGCCTCGACGTAGACGTTCTCCTTGACGGACAGGGCGGCGGACCGCACCACGCGCGCGACGCGGGGTATGACGGGGATCGAGATGGCGATCACGACGTTCTGGACGGCCGGGCCCAGGATCGAGGCGATGGCCAGGGCGAGGATCAGCTGCGGGAAGGCCAGCATTATGTCCATCAGCCGCTCCAGAAGGAGATCGACCTTCCCACCCCAGTAGGCGCTGATCACCCCGAGCAGGCCGCCGATGGTGCAGCCCGTGAACGACGCCACGAACCCGACGAACAGGGCGATGCGCGCCCCGAACATGATCCGGCTCAGCACGTCGCGCCCGAACTCGTCGGTGCCGAACCAGTGCTCCGCGCTCGGCCTGGCGAACTGCTGGCCGTAGTCGCCGTTGTACGGATCGTAGGGCGCCAGCAGCCCGGCGAAGAGCGCCAGGCCCAGCATACCCAGGATGATTGCGGCTCCGATCGCGCCGAGCGGCTTCGTCCGGACGAACTTCGCCACCTCCTCGGCGACGGTGAGTCTCGGCGCCAGGTCGGCCGAAGCCGTCGCGTGGGCCAGCTCGAGGTTCGTCGCCATGGCTAGCGATACCGGATCCGCGGATCGAACCAGGCGTACGTCAAGTCGACCAGGAGATTCACGATCACGAAGCTGAAGGCGGTCATGAAGATGAGGGCCTGCACGACCGGATAGTCCCGGTGGGCGAATCACCGGGAGCATCGAGTTCTTCAGGGCGTGACGGATGACGACGGCCCGCTCCTGCAAGCCCTTGGCCCACGCCGTGCGGATGTAGTCCTCCCGCAGGACCTCGAGCACCGTGGAGCGCGTCATGCGGGTGGTGACGGCGGCGTAGCGATAGCCCACGGTCACCACCGGCCAGATCATCATTTGTAAGTTTACCCAGGGATCGACCCACGGGGGCGTGAACTCGAGCGGCGGCCCCCAGCCGAAGAAGATCACGAGCAGCAGAATGCAGAGGATCCCCACCCAGAACGACGGGATGGCCAGGCCGCCGATGCTGATCACGCGCACGGCGTAGTCGACCCAGGTGTCCTGGCGGACGGCGGCGATCATGCCGAAGGGGATCGCGATGATCACCGACACCGCCGTTGCCGCGAGCGCGAGCTCGAGGGAGAGGGGCAGGCGAATGAGCAGCTCTTCGATGACCGGGCGCCCGGTCCAGAGCGAGTTGCCGAAGTCGAAGCGGACCACGCCCCAGAGCCACGTCCCGAACTGCACCCAGAGGGGTTGATCCAGGCCGAGCCGCGCGCGCATCGCGGCGAGCTGCTTGGGATCGATGTGGCCCCCTGCGTCGCCGCCGAAGATCAAGAGCGCCACGTCCCCGGGGATGACGCGCATGATCAGGAACACCAGGGCCGCGGCGCCGAAGAGCGTCGGGACGATCAGCAGAAGCCGCTTGGCGATGTACGTGCCCATCCCCGGCTCACCTCATCCGGCTAGTCTTCCGACAGCCAGACGTCCTGGAGCTTCTGGTTCGCATAGTGGTTGGGCGGGGCCACGTAGTTCTTCACCTTGGTCCAGTGCACGACGTTGCGGGACCACCAGAGGCCGGGCATGTAGTACGCGTTCTCGAGGACGACCTTCTGGAGTTGCTGGACCAGCTTGCTGCGCTCCTTGTGGTCGAGGGTGCGCGACTGCCGGGAGAACAGGTCGTCGATCGCCGGATTGCTGTAGCGGCCCCAGTTCTCCGAGTCGCCCGTCGTGTAGCGCCGGAGGAACAGATCGGGGTCGTCGCTGGCCTCGACGGTCGGGCCGACGATCAGCTCGAAGCTCCCGGTATCCCGCCCATCCGCGAACCAGGCCGCGGTCTCGAGCGGCCGGTGATCGGCCTCGATACCGATCTTCCGCCACTCCTGGATCGCAAAGACCGCGAAGTCCTGGTACGGCAGCTTCACGTTGCGGTTCTTCAAGACCAGCTTGAAGCCGTTGGGGTAACCCGCCTCGGCGAGCAGCTTCTTGGCCTCAGCCCGATTCTTCTCCTGGTCTTTACCGAACCCCGGAAGCTTCTGGAGCTCGGCGTCCGGCAGCGCCCAGTCCGTGCCCGGGCGCAGCAGCCCGCCGACGTCTCTCAGGCCGGTGAGCGTGAACAGCACCTTGCTCGCGGTGTAGCGATCGAGACCGAGCGTGAGGGCCTTCCGGACGCGCACGTCGTTGAAGGGCTTCACGGTATTGTTGATCGCGATCCCGAACTGGCCGGTCATGGGCGTCTGCTGGACGGCGACCTTGTCGCCGAGCTGTTTCTTGATCGCCTCCACCTCGGCGTTGGGGAGATCGCGGAACTCGATGTAGGCGCGTCCCGAGCGGACCGCCGCCGCCCGCACGGACGTCTCCGGGCTGATGAAGAACTTGTAGCCGTTCAGGTAGGGGCGGTCCTTCACGAAATAGTCCGGGTTCCTTTCCCCCTCGAACGTCGAGCCGCGCGTGTAGTTCTTGAACTTGAACGGACCGGAGCCCACCACGTTCGCCTTGAAGTAATTCGGGTCATTGTCCAGGTACTTCTTGGGGTAGATGGCGTTCCACGGCGAGGCCAGATTCTCGAGGAGCGATGCCGAAGGAAACTTGAGCTTGAAGACGACGGTGCCCGGCTCCGGGGCCTCCACGCTCGTGACCGCTGCGTACGCGTTCTTCCTGACGCTGCGGACCCCATCGGGAGGCGAGATGAGCTTGTCGTAGGTCGCCTTGACGTCGACCGAGGTCAGCGGCGAGCCGTCGTGAAACTTGATCCCCTGCCGGATCTTGAACGTGTACGTCAAGGCGTCGGGCGAGATCTTCCACTCGCTGGCCGCGTCGCCGATGATCTTGGGATAGGCGTACGGGTCGGTCTGCAGCAGCGTGCTGTAGAGCGGCGCCACCAGCTGGAGCGTGGCGAAGGTGCTCTCCTGGTGCGGGTCGAGACTCGGCGGGTCGGCGCCGATCACCGCAAGCAGGACCCCGCCGCGGCGCGGGGTTTCCGCAGCCTGGACGGCGACGGAGGTCGCCAGCGCGACCAGGACCGCGAGCGCGGCGACGGTGAGCAGCCTTCGGTGACACCGGAACCGAACCGCCATCTGGCGCCTCCCCGGGTGAGCCGCTAGCGCGTGGAATGATGTCGATTTAGCGGCGGACGGTACCAAGGGCGGAGGGCGCTTGTCAATCTTTGCCTCCTGTTAGGAACGTTGTCAGGTTCTCGCCTCTCAGTCCTCGGCGAGCCAGACGTCCTGCAGCTTCTGGTTCGAGTAGTGGTTCGGCGGCGCGACGTAGTTCTTCACCTTCGCCCAGTGCACCATGCTGCGCGCCCACCAGAGTCCGGGGATGTGGTACGCGTTCTCCAGCACGATCTTCTCGAGCTCGTTGACGAGCCGCTTGCGCTCGGCCGGATCGAGTGTGCGCGCCTGCCGCGCGAACAGGTCGTCGATGCGGGGGTCGGAGAACCGGCCCCAGTTGTTGGTGTCCCCCGAGGTGTACCGCTCGAGGAACAGGTCGGGGTCGTCCATGTAGTTGAACGTGCCGTTGACGATGACCTCGAAGTTCCCCTGGTCGCGCCCGTCGGCGAACCAGGCCGCCGTCTCGAGGGGCCGGTGCTCGGCCTCGATCCCGATCTTGCGCCACTCCTGGATCACGAAGACGCCGAAGTCGATGTACGGCACCCTCACGTTGCGGTTCTTCAGGACGACCTTGAACCCGTTGGGGTACCCCGCCTCGGCCAGCAGCCGCTTCGCCTCGGCCCGGCTCTTCTCGGCGTCCTTCCAGAACCCCGGGAGCTTCTGGAGGTCGGACTCCGCCATCGCCCACTCCGTGGCCGGGCGCATCAGTCCGCCGACGTCGCGAAGACTCGCGATCGGATACAGGACCCGGCCGGCCGTGTACCGATCGATCCCCATCGTGAGCGCCTTGC
>QHSM01000108.1 GCA_003221595.1 Candidatus Rokuibacteriota bacterium
GATTTTCTGCTGGCAGCGCAGGCCATCCTCGGCCGTACCCGCTGCCGCGGCGATCTCCGGTTCCTGGAACAGACGGGGTCCGATCCAGGCCGATCCAGCGGCCAGGCCGCACGCGCCGATCAGGGCCCCCACGAGCAGAGCGCATCCCAGACGCATCGGCCTCACCCTACCACCCCGCGCTCCAAAGTCGCGTGAGGGCTGCCCCTCTGTTTGTTGGAAGCCCAGATTTGACATCACGACACTCAGATGATATAAGAACTATGAACTCATAGAGGGCCGGGGCAACAGGAGACCGGCCGAGAGCCTGAAGGAGGGCTTGAAGATGGCGATGGTGCGCTGGAGTCCGTTCGTATCAATGGAGCGATGGGATCCGTTCCGCAACGTGTCCGACATTCAGGAGGAGGTCAACCGCCTCCTCGCTGGCTTCCTGGGGAGACCGACACCCGCGACCGATGTACACAGCTGGGCGCCGGCTGTCGATATGCACGAGACCAAGGACGACTTCGTGCTCAAGTTCGAGCTGCCGGGGGTCAAGGACAAGGACGTGTCGCTGTCGATCACCGAGGACCTGCTGACCGTGAAGGGTGAGCGTGCGTTCACTGGCGACTCCGAGGGCGAGAACGCTCGCCACATCGAGCGAGTCTACGGGAAGTTCGAGCGCAGCGTGCGGCTGCCGATGCCCGTACAGGCGGAGAAGGTGAAGGCGACCTATCGTGACGGGGTACTCGAGGTCAAGCTGCCGAAGGCGGAGGAAGTGAAGCCCAAGGCGATCAAGATCGACATCGGCTAGATCGTTCGTACCGAGCTGAGCGACGGAGCGGGCGCGTGACCCGCTCCGTCGCGATCGAGACCAAGGAGAAGGGGGATTCGAACATGGCGAAGGTGATCGGCATTGACCTCGGGACGACCAACTCGGTGGTGGCGGTCGTCGAGGGCGGAAACCCAACCGTGATCGCCAACCAGGAGGGCAGTCGCCTGACGCCCTCGGTTGCGGGATTCACGAAGGACGGCGAAATCCTTGTCGGGCAGGTCGCCAAGCGTCAGGCGATCACGAATCCCGAGAACACCGTGTTCTCGATCAAACGGTTCATGGGGCGGCGCCACGACGAGGTGCTCCAGGAGCTCAAGCTCGTCCCGTACAAAGTGGTCAAGGCCGCCAACGGCGACGTCCGGATCGAGGTGCGGGGCAAGCAGTACTCCCCGCCCGAGATCTCCGCCATGATCCTGCGAAAGCTGAAGGAGGCCGCCGAGGCGTATCTGGGTGAGAAGGTCACCCAGGCCGTCATCACCGTGCCCGCCTACTTCAACGACAGCCAGCGGCAGGCGACCAAGGACGCCGGCCGTGTGGCGGGGCTCGAAGTGCTGCGGATCATCAACGAGCCGACCGCCGCGGCGCTCGCCTATGGGCTCGACAAGAAGAAGGACGAGACGATCGCCGTCTACGACCTCGGCGGCGGTACGTTCGACATCTCGATTCTGGAGATCGGCGAAGGTGTCTTCGAGGTCAAGGCGACCAACGGCGACACCCACCTGGGCGGCGACGACTTCGACCAGCGCGTCATGGACTGGATCTCCGGGGAATTCAAGAAGGAGCACGGCATCGACCTCCTGAAGGACCGCATGGCGCTTCAGCGCCTGAAGGAGGCCGCCGAGAAGGCCAAGTGCGAGCTGTCGACGACGCTACAAACCGAGATCAACCTGCCGTTCATCACGGCCGACGCGAGCGGGCCGAAGCACCTCGTGCTCACCCTCACACGGGCCAAGCTCGAGGCGCTCGTGGCGGATCTGGTCGAGCGCACGCTCGGCCCCTGCCGGCAGGCGATGCAGGATGCCGGCGTGAGTCCGAAGGACATCAACGAGGTCATCCTGGTCGGCGGCCAGACGCGCATGCCGAAGGTGCAGGAGGCCGTGAAGCAGCTCTTCGGCCGGGAGCCTCACAAGGGCGTGAACCCGGACGAGGTGGTGGCGGTCGGCGCGGCCGTGCAGGGCGCCGTGCTCACGGGCGAGGTGAAGGACCTGCTTCTGCTGGACGTCACCCCGCTCTCGCTCGGCATCGAGACGCTCGGCGGCGTGATGACGCCGCTCATCACCCGCAACACGACGATTCCGACGAAGAAGAGCGAGGTTTTCACCACCGCGGCCGACAATCAGACCTCGGTCGAAGTGCACGTCCTCCAGGGTGAGCGGCCCATGGCCCGCGACAACCGCACCCTCGGGAAGTTCCACCTGGTCGGGATTCCGCCGGCGCCCCGACAGATGCCGCAGATCGAGGTGACGTTCGACATCGACGCGAACGGCATCTTGAACGTCGGGGCGCAGGACAAGGCGACCGGAAAGCAGCAGAACATCACGATCACGGCCTCGTCCGGGCTGACCAAGGACGAGATCGATCGAATGGTGAAGGAAGCCGAGACCAACGCGGCGGAAGACACCAAGCGCAAGCAGGAGATCGAGGTTCGGAACCAGACGGACTCGCTCGTGTATTCCACCGAGCGCACGCTCGGCGAGCACGGCGCCAAGCTGGCGGAGGCCGACCGCAAGGCCGTCGACGAGGCGCTCACCGAAGCGCGCGAGGCGCTCAAGGGCGAGGATCTCGATCGGATGAAGCGCGCGCAGGAGAACCTGACCCGGGCGTCGCACAAGCTCACCGAGATCATGTATCGCGACGCGCAGACGCAGGGGCAGAAGCCCGGCGCGCCGGGGGCGCCGAGCGAGGGCACCACGGGCCCGAAGGAAGGCGAGGTGGTCGACGCCGACTTCGAGGATCTGGGCGACAAGAAGAAGTAACGAACCGATGCGTCGCGACTACTACGCGGTCCTGGGTATCGCGGCGACGGCCGGGCCGCGCGAGGTTCGCCGAGCGTATCAGCGACTCGCGCGGCAGTACTCGCCCGACGTCAACTTCTGGGACGAGCGGGCGCGCGAGCTCTTCGAGGAGATCGCCGAGGCCTTTCGGGTGCTCGCCGATCCCGCCGCGCGCCAGATGTACGACCGGTACGGCAGCGTCGCCCGGGCCGACGAGGCGCTCGGCGAAGGCCGGCGGGGCGACGATGCTCACGCCGTCGTCGAGCTGACCTTCGCCGAAGTGGTTCGTGGCACGAGGGTCCGGCCAGACGTTCAGCGGTTTTCGCCGTGTGCCGAATGCGGGGCGACCGGCGCCCGGGAAGGCGGGCGGTGCGCGGCGTGCCTCGGTCGTGGCGTGCGCCGCGTCGTCGAGCCGGTCGGCGTGACCGTTCCAGCGGGAGTCGACTCCGGCGTCCAGATCCGTGTGGCCGGCGAGGGAAATGCCGGTCCGTTCGGGGGCCCGCGCGGCGACCTCATCGTCAGTACGCGGGTCGGAGAGCATCCGTTCTTTCAGCGAAAGGGTGACAGCGTGCATTGCGACGTGCCGATCAGCGTGTGGGAGGCGCTCCTGGGCGCTCGGATCCGGGTCCCGACTCCATCGGGAGAGGCGGTGCTCGTCGTGCCGCCGGGCACGACCGGTGGCCAGGTATTTCGCCTGCGCGGTCAGGGCCTGCCCAAGCTGACGGGCGAGTCGACGGGGGACCTCTACGTGACCGTTCGCCTCGAAGTTCCGACCGGACTCGACGCCCGGACTCACGAGCTGGTGCGCCAGATCGAGCGGTTGATGCCGATCGAAACGCGTACCGCGCTCGAACGCTACCGGGGAGGTGCGCAGTGACGGACCGCGGCAAGCCTCTCTACATGATCGGGGTGGTCGCCGACATGCTGAACGTCCACCCACAGACTCTGCGCTTCTACGAGAAGAAAGGCCTCGTGCGTCCGAGCCGCACGGTCGGTCGGACGCGCATGTACTCGACTGAAGACGTCGACGAGCTGGCGCGGCTGCTCAGGCTCACGCGCGACCTCGGTGTGAATCTCGCCGGGATCGAGGTCATCTTAAAGATGAGACGCCGCATGATGGAAATGCAGAAGCAGATCGAGGATCTGGTCACCTACCTCCGCGAGGATGGTGGCGAGACAGCGGGCCAGGGGCGGCCGCAGGAGCCGCGAGAGGCTCTTGTCCGAGCGGCATCGGGCCATCTCAAGCCCGTCGATCTGTTCTAGATCGAAGGGAGACATATGACTACTGAGCGCGACGAGAAGGAGCCGACCATTCCGGATGTGCTGGGGATTCTGCCCCTGCGCGGAACAGTCATCTTTCCGCAGGCGGTGACGCCCCTCGCAGTCGGTCGCCCTGGGTCCGTGCGACTCGTCCAGGAGGCGCTCCATGGCAGTCGGATCATCGGGGCGGTGATGCAGCGCGACCCGGCCGCGGACGACCCGCGTGCCCAGGGGCTTCACGCGATCGGCACCGTGATCCTCATTCACAAGGCCATGAAGCAGCCCGACGGCACGCTCCGCCTCGTGGTGCAGGGGCTCTCGCGATTTCGTATCGCCGACGTCCTTCAGGAGGCGCCGTTCCTCCGGGCACGCATCCAGCGTCTGGTCGACGACGCGCCCTCGACCCTCGAAGTCGAGGCGCTCGCTCGCACCGCGAGCACGCTCTTCCAGAAAGTCGTGTCACTGTCGCCGACTCTGCCCGACGAGCTCGCGAACATTCTCGGCGCCGCCGAAGCGCCGGGCGTACTCGCGGACCTCATCGCCGGGTCGCTGCCGAGCCTTCCGACGGCCCTCCGCCAGGAGCTACTCGAGACGGTCGGCGTGGCCGAGCGTCTGCAGCGGCTGGTGGCGGCCCTCACCAAGGAAGCGGAGGTTCTCGAGCTCGGCTCGAAAATCCAGTCCGAAGCCCAATCGGAGATGTCGAAGTCTCAGCGGGAGTATTACCTGCGCGAGCAGATGAAGGCGATCCAGAAGGAGCTGGGCGACGGCGACGATCGCACGCAGGAGATCGACGCGCTCCGCAAGAAGATCGACGGCGCCGGCATGACCGAGGAGGCGAAGAGCGAAGCGCTGCGTGAGCTCGACCGGCTGGCGAAGATGCCGCCGGCGGCCGCGGAATACACCGTGGCGCGAACGTTCATCGACTGGCTCGTGTCGATGCCGTGGCAGCAGGAGACGGCCGACAACGTCGACATCGCGGCGGCCCGGACGATCCTTGACGAGGATCACGAGGGGCTCGAGAAGATCAAGGAGCGGATCCTCGAGTACATCGCGGTGAAGAAGATCCGTCAGGCCGGCAAGGATCCGATCCTCTGCTTCGTCGGCCCTCCCGGAGTCGGCAAGACGTCGCTCGGGCGGTCGATCGCCCGCGCGCTCGGCCGGAAGTTTCACCGTATCTCGCTGGGCGGCATGCGGGACGAGGCCGAGATCCGCGGTCATCGCCGGACCTACATCGGGGCGTTGCCGGGCCAGATCATCCAGGGACTCCGGCGTGCCGGCACGAAGAACCCGGTTTTCATGCTCGACGAGGTCGACAAGCTCGGGACGGACTTCCGCGGCGACCCGGCCTCGGCCCTCCTCGAGGTGCTCGATCCGGAGCAGAACGTTTCATTCCGCGACCATTATCTTGACGTCGCGTTCGATCTGTCGCGGGTGCTGTTCGTCACGACGGCGAACGTGATCGACACGGTGCCTCCGGCGCTGCGCGATCGGATGGAGATCATTCCGCTCGCCGGGTACACGGAGGAGGAGAAGATCGCGATCGCTCAGCGACACCTCGTGCCCAAGCAGGCGCGGGAGCACGGCCTCGATCCGGCCGCGGACATCGAGTTCACGCCGGAAGCGCTGCGCCTCCTGGCCCGCGGCTACACGCGTGAGGCCGGCGTCCGCAATCTCGAGCGGGAGATCGCGAGCGTGTGCCGGAAAGTGGCGCGGCGGCGTGCCGAGGGGCACCCCGACGCCGTACGGGTCAGTCCCGACCTCGTCACGTCCTTCCTGGGCGTGCCGCGGTTCGAGCTCGAAGAGGTCGAGGAGCGGACGCGCGTCCCGGGTGTGGCGATCGGTCTCGCATGGACGCCGGTCGGCGGCGACATCCTGTTCATCGAGGCCACGCGGATGCAAGGCAAGCGCACGCTGACGCTGACCGGCCAGCTGGGCGACGTCATGAAGGAGTCGGTGCAGGCGGCGCTCTCGTGGGTTCGCTCTCACGCGGACGAGCTCGGGCTCGCGCCCGAGTTCTGGGAGACATCGGACATCCCCGTCCACGTCCCCGCCGGTGCCATTCCGAAGGACGGGCCCTCGGCCGGCGTCACGATGACGACGGCGCTCGTGTCGCTGCTCACCGGCCGCCGGGTGCGCTCCGGCCTCGCCATGACGGGCGAGGTGAGCCTTGCCGGGCGGGTGCTTCCGGTCGGTGGGATCAAGGAGAAGGTGCTGGCGGCGCACCGCGCAGGGATCCGCACCGTGCTCCTGCCCAAGCGAAACGCGAAGAACCTCGTCGAGGATGTTCCGCTGAAGGTGCGAGAGGAAATGACGATCCACCTGGTGGATTCCGTCCCGGACGTGCTGAGGCTCGCCCTCGAGGCCACGCCGACCTGGCCCGAGGTCGAGCCGTTCGCCGTAACGGCTTGATTTCTTGACGGTCGTGTAATTTCCGGAATCGTTTTCTGTCCTTGATGGAGAAACGGCCGGTCCTTTACCATTGGGGCATGACCCGTTTCGGCCTCATCGGGTGGGCGGTAGCGACTGTTCTCGTAACCGGGGCGCCGGCCGGGGCCCAGGTATACAAGCTGTCCGAGAACGACGGGACCATCCATTTCACCAACGCGCCAACCGATCCTCGCTATCGAAGCCTCGCCGGATACCCGTCCGGGACGGCAGCGGGCTGGCTCAGGCTGGCGCGTGAGGACACCGCCCGGTACGGCAGCGAGATCAAGGACGCGTCGGAGCGCTACGGCGTGCCCGAGCGATTGGTTCACGCCGTCATCCGGGTCGAGTCCGCGTTCAATCCACGCGCGGTTTCCGTGAAGGGCGCCCAGGGTCTGATGCAGCTGATGCCGGAGACAGCCTCGATGCTGGGCGTCCGCAACAGCTTTGACCCACAACAGAACATCGATGGCGGCGTCCGGCACCTGCGCGGGCTGATCGATCGCTTCGGAAACGACCTGCCCCTGGCGCTCGCGGCCTACAACGCCGGCGAGAAGGCCGTGGTGAACCATCGCGGGATCCCGCCGTTCCCCGAGACGCGCGACTACGTGACGCGCGTGCTTCACCTCTACGACGGGGGCACCAACGGCTCGGCCAGCGCCTCGAGCGCCGTCTACCGTACGGTCGGCGACGACGGCACGATCGTCTACACGAACATCCCGCCCCGCGGCCGCCGCTAACGCGGCCGACTCCCTCGTCGACCGCCGCGACGGGTAGCCGCTCGTTTCTCGAGCCAGGTGGTCAGGGCCGCCGCCATCACCGGCAGCAACCTTCTGTTCAAGACCAGCCCCCAGTGCGAAGCGTCCTCGACGGCGACGTGGTCCGCCGGGATTGGAAGGTCGTCGTACCGACGTCTCGGCCACTGCTGATCCGCGGTCCCGGTAACGATCAGCAGCGGGCACGCGATGCGCTCCACGACGATTCCAGCCTGCCGCTCGTCCCGGGCGAGGCGAGATTCCGGGCCTAGTGATTCCAGGGCGATCGAGCGCTCCGGTCGATCGAGATCAGGCATCGCGGGCTGACGGTCCGGATCGCGGCCGGTGATTCCATATTCCTCGGCGCCGAAGACGCCCGTGCGGAGCACGATCGAGGCGTCGCGCGCCCGGACCGGCGTGCTCGCCGCGAGGCCCACGCAGGCTTGGGCGCCGCATCGCGCCGCGGCCATCATCGCCACCAGTCCGCCCATGCTCCAACCCAGGACGACGGGGTCCCGGCGCAGCGTTCGCGCGACCTCCACCACGTCGTCGGCATAGTCCCCCATCTTCGTGGTGCTGAGATCGATCGGATCGCTGTGCCCGTGACCACGAAGATCGATTGCGTGAGACGACCACCCGCGCCGCGCGAGCTCGTCCTGCCACAACGCCCACACGCGCGCCGAGTTCGCCGCGCCGTGAACGAGGATGACCGGAGGCTTGTCACTGCCCACCACGTGGCTGTGCACGCGCAGTCCGGTCGATGGCTCTCGGGTCGAGTGCGAATTCCGCATCGGCCGATATTCTAAGGCTGGATCCCGGCCTACCGCGGCTGGGTGCGCCCGGCCAGGTCGGCGATGGTCCGGGCGACCTTCAGCACCCGGTCGTGACCGCGGGCGGAGAGCCCCAGGCGGGTCATCGCCGCGGCAAGGAGGCGCTCGGCGTCGGCCGGCACCTCGCAAAATCGCCGGACCTGGCGGGGCGTCATCGCGGCGTTGACCCGGATTCCGCCTGCCCGGAACCGGGCCCGCTGCCGCTGCCGTGCTGCGCTCACGCGCGCGCGAATCGCATCGGTGGTGTCGCCGGCCGCCGGTGTGCGAAAGTCGGCCGGTGCCAGTGCGGGGAGCTCGACGTGAAGGTCGATGCGGTCGAGGAGCGGTCGAGAAAGACGGCCGAGATATCGCGCGCGCTCGGCGGGTGTGCAAAGGCACAAGTCGAGGGAGGCGCAGCCGCGCCGGCACGGGTTCGCGGCGGCGACGAGCTGGAAGTGGGCGGGGAAGTCGCTGGTGCCTCTCGCGCGAGCGATGGAGACACGGCCCTCTTCGAGGGGCTGCCGTAGCGACTCGAGCACATGCTGCTGGAACTCCGGCAGCTCGTCGAGAAAGAGGACTCCCAGGTGGGCGAGGGTCACCTCGCCCGGGTGCGGGGGCGTGCCGCCGCCGATGAGCCCCGACACCGAGACCGTGTGGTGCGGCGCGCGAAAC
>QHSM01000109.1 GCA_003221595.1 Candidatus Rokuibacteriota bacterium
CGCGGTGGGCCAGCGCGCCCGGCGCACCAAGACGGTCACGGCGAAGGACGTGGAGCTCTACGCCGAGATCACCGGCGATCGCAATCCCCTGCACTTCGACGCAAATTTCGCCGGGCGCACGCGATTCAAGCGTCTGGTCGCGCAGGGCGGGATCACCAGCGGGATGCTCAACGCGCTCGTCGCGATGGACCTGCCCGGCCCGGGCACCGTCTTCATGGATCAGTCGCTGCGCTACCTGGCCCCGACCTACCTCGGCGACACGCTGACGGCCGAAGTCGAGGTGCTCTCGCTCAAGCCCGACAAGCCGGTCTGCCAGCTCCGCGCGACGATCACCAACCAGGACGGCGCCGTCGTGCTCGAGGGCGAGTGCTGGACCTACACGCTGCGCCCGGAGTGAGCGCCGCGCGTCAGCGCTTGTCCAGCTCCTGCTCCTTCAGCACGCGACGGAGAATCTTGCCGGAGGGCGTCTTGGGGATGGAGTCGACGAACTCGACCTCGCCGGGAATCTTGTAGTTCGCGAGGCGGCCCTTGACGAAGGCGACGACGTCGCCGGCCGTCAGGTCCTGCCCCTTCTTCTTGACGACGAAGGCCTTGGGGATCTCGCCCGCCTCCGGATGCGGCTTGCCGATCACCGCCGCGTCGGCGATGGCCGGGTGCTCGACCAGGAGCGCCTCGATCTCGGCGGGCGCGATGCCGAATCCCTTGAACTTGATCATCTCCTTCTTGCGGTCGCGGATGTACAGATACCCGCGCTCGTCGACGTAACCGATGTCGCCGCTGTAGTACCAGCCGTCGCGCAGCGCCGACGCCGTCGCCTCCGGAGCCTTCCAGTAGCCGCGCATGATCTGCGGCCCCCGGATGCAGATCTCGCCGAGCTCGCCGGGTCCCAGCACGCGCTCGCCGGTCTCGATGTCGACCACGCGGTGGGCGGTGTCGTGCGCCAGGAGACCCGCGGAATCGACGACGTTCAGGCTCTCGTCGTGGACCGGATTCACGTGGGTGAGCGGGGAGGCCTCGGTCATGCCGTACCCCTGCAGGACCGGGACGCCGGTCAGCTGGCGGAAGCGGCGGGCCAGCTCCGGCGCCACGGGCGCCGCGCCCACCATCGTCAGGCGCAGGCTCGTCAGGTCGTACTTCGCCAGCTCCGGCCAGTTCGACAGGAGCAGCAGCACGGGCGGCACCACGAAGAAGAGCGTGACCCGGTGGCGCTGCATGAGCTCCAGACACTCGACCGGCTCGAACCGCTCCATGAGCACGCACGTCGCACCCGTGTAGACCGCGGCGCCCATCAGCATCGTGCCGTAGATGTGATAGAAGGGCAGGAACAGCATCAGCCGGTCGCTCTCGCGCAGGCGCATGCACGCGATGAACTGGATGTTGTTGATCACGAGGTTCTTGTGCGTGAGCATCACGCCCTTCGGGAGCCCGGTCGTCCCGCTCGAGTAAGGCAGCGCGACCAGCTCGTCCTCCTGCACGTCGACGGGCGCCGGCGGTGTCGCCGGCTGGCTCGCGATCAGCTCGCCGAGGCTCCGCACACCGGATGCCGGCGTCTGGCCGGGCCCGACCGCGACGACGTGGCGCAGACGCGGGGTCCGGGCGCGCACGGCGTCCACCAGCGGCACCAGGCTCGTGTGTGCGACGATCACCACCGCCTCGGTGTCGTTCAGCTGGTACTCGATCTCGCGCTCCCGATACGAGGGATTCATCGGGCTGGCGATCGCGCCCACACGGGCGATCGCGTAGAACGCGATGATGTACTCCGGGCAATTGGGCGTCAGCAGGCAGACGCGATCGCCGCGCGAGACGCCGAGCGCCGTGAGAGCGCGCGCGAAGCGATTGGTGAGCGCCTCCAGCTCGCGGTACGTCAGGCTCACGTCGCGGAAGACCACCGCCACGTTCTCGGGATGGCGGGCCGCGCCGTGCGAGAGCATGCGATCGTACGGGATCCGCGGATACTCGAGCGGCGGGCGGAAGAACTCCACGCTCATAGCGCCCGCGCCCGCTCGCGCAGCGTGTACTTCTGGACCTTGCCGGTCGAGGTGGTCGGCAGCGCGCCGAACACGACCGTCTTGGGGATCGCGAAGTGCGGCAGGTTGTCCCGGCAGAAGCGGATCAGCTCCTCTTCGGTGGCCGTGGCGTCCGGGCGGAGCTGGACGAACGCGCAGGGCGTCTCGCCCCACGTCTCGTCGGGCCGGGCCACCACGGCCGACATGAGAACCGCCGGGTGGCGGTTGAGGGCAATCTCCACCTCGATCGAGGAGATGTTCTCGCCGCCCGAGATGATGATGTCCTTGGCGCGGTCCTTGATTTCCATGTAGCCGTCGGGATGCTGCACGGCGAGATCTCCGGTGTGGAACCATCCGCCGTCGAAGGCCGCGTCCGTCGCCGCGCGATCCTTCAAGTAGCCGAGCATGACGGTGTTGCCCCGCAGCAGGACCTCGCCGATCGTCCGCCCGTCGGCCGGCACCGGCCGGAGCGTTTTCGGATCGGCGACCATCTGGCCCTCGAGCGTCGGGTAGCGCACGCCCTGGCGCGCCACCTTCTCGGCGCGCTCGCCGAGCTCCAGCGTCTCCCACGCCTCCTGCGGCGCGCAGAGGGTCGACGGCCCGTGCACCTCGGTGAGCCCGTAGAGGTGGGTGACGTTGAAGCCCATCTCGCTCATGGCGCGAATGACCTTGGCGGGGGGCGAGGAGCCACCGGTCTCGAGCTCGACCACCTGCTCGAACGCCGTCCGCTGCGCGGGCGGCGCCTGGATCAGGAGCGTGAGCACGGTCGGCGCGCCGCACATGTGGGTCACCCGCTCGCGCGCGATCAGCTGGAACACCAGCGGCGGATCGACGCGGCGCAGGCACACGTGCGTGCCCGCCATCGCCGTGACGGCCCACGTGTAGCACCAGCCGTTGCAGTGGAACATCGGCAGGGTCCAGAGATAGACGGCGCGCGGCGGCAGGGGCCACATCATGATGTTGCCGACGGACTCCAGGAACGCCCCGCGGTGATGGTAGACGACGCCCTTGGGGTTGCCGGTGGTTCCCGAGGTGTAGTTGAGCGTGATCGGCGCGCTCTCGTCCGCGGGCGGCGTCCACACGAAGTCCTCCGCTCCCGTCGCCAGGAAGGTCTCGTACTCGACCTCGCCGAGCCGCTCCCCCGGGCCTTCGTGGAGCGCATCGTCCACCTCGATGACCAGGGGCTTGCGGCGGAGCCTTTCGAGCGCGGGCCCGACCGTTCCGGCGTACTCCCGGTCGGTCAGGAGCACCTTCGCCTCGCCGTGCTCGAGGATGTAGGCGATCGTGCGCGCGTCGAGCCGCGTGTTGATCGTGTTGAGCACGGCCCCGATCATCGGCACGCCGAAGTGCGCCTCGAGCATCGCCGGCACGTTCGGAAGGACCGCCGACACCGTGTCGCCCGGCCCGATGCCCCGCCGCGAGAGCGCGGAGGCCAGCCGCCGCGCCCGCGCGTCGAACTCGCGGTAGCTGATGCGCCGGTCGCCGTGGATCATCGCCACCCGATCCGGATAGATCGAGGCCGCGCGCGGCAGGAACCCGAGCGGCGTGAGCGCCGCGAAGTTCGCGGCCGCGCGCCCCAAGCCTATCCGGAAGATACTGTCGCCGTCCGTGCCCGCCATGCCCTCCTCCGGGGCCAGACCTTATCGCGGCGCCCGGCGCCGGGCAAGCGGCTCGCACACTTTCGCGCCGAGGAGCCGGCGTCTACAGGGGGCGCCGCGGGGCGCCGCGCGATCAGCGAACGAGGCCCGCGCGCCGCGGCAGGAAGAGGGTCAGCTCCGGAAAGAGGATGAGGATCAGGAGGCCGACGAAGAGCGACAGCAGATAGGGCCAGTACGCCTTGAAGTGGCGGCCCACGGAGATGTCGGCAAAGCGCAGGGCCATGAGCAGGCCGACGCCGATCGGCGGCAGGAAGAGGCCGATGCCGACGGCGGCGGTGAGCACGGTGGCGAAGTGCACGGGATGGATGCCGATCTGCTTCGAGATGGGGAACACCACCGGGATGAGCACGACCGCGGCCGGAAGGCCTTCCAGCACCATGCCGAAGAGCATGACCAGGATGGACACGGCCAGCAGAAACAGCCAGGGTGTCGACTCGAGCGGCCGGAGCGCCTCGCCCAGCATGGCCGGCACGCCCAGCATGCCCATCAGGAACTGGTAGATGCTGGCCACGGCGAGGAGAAAGATGACGGCGGCCGTGAGGAGCGCGGTCTCGTGGAGCAGCCCCCCCATCTCCCGCAGCGTGACGTTCCGGTAGTAGAAGAGCGCCGCGGCCATCGCGTAGGCGGCCACCAGGGCGCCGGCCTCGGTGGCCGTGAAAACCCCGAAGAAGAACCCGAGCACGATGACCACCGGCACCACGAGCGGCACCAGCGACGCCCGGCCGGCCGCGCTCAGGCTCACCCAGGTCGGACGCTCGTCCTTGGGCCAGCCGAGGCGGTGCGCCTGGACGAAGATGACGCTCATCAGGCACACCGCGGTGACCGCCGCGGGAATGAAGCCGCCGAGGAAGATGGCCACGACCGAGGTGTCCATGATCTGGCCGAGGACGATCATGAAGATGGCGGGGGGCACGAGGATGCCCATGGCCGTCGCCGAGGCCACCAAGGAGGCGGCGTGCTCCGGCCGGTACCCGGCGCGGAGCATCGGCGGCGTCAGCATCGACCCGATGGCCGAGACGTCGGCGATCGTGGAGCCGGAGATGCCCGAGAAGAAGTACTCGGCGAGCACGACCGACATGCCGAGCCCGCCGCGCACCCAACCGACCAGGCCGCGCGCGAGGTTGACGAGCGCGTAGGACATCCCGCAGCGCTCCATGAGGCTCCCGGCGAAGACGAACGTCGGGACGGCCAGGAGCACCCAGCTCTGCGAGCCGGCGACCAGCGCCGAGGGAAGCTTCTGGAGCGAGAAGCTTCCGAGGACGAGACCGACCATGCCGGACAGCCCCAGCGCGAAGACGATCGGTGTCGAGAGCGCGACCAGAACGATGAAGGTGAGGACGACGGAGGCGACCACGACCTACCCGGCGACTCCGGCCGCACCGCCCCAGTGTCCCCGGCCTCGCAGGACGTCGCCGAGAGCAATGAGCCCGTAGACGGCCATGAGAACGCCGCCGACGACCGACGAGAGATAGAGCCACCAGAGGTTCAGCACGAGCGCGGGCGAGAACGACTGGCTGTTCAGGTCGGCGACCAGCCAGCCGAACCAGGCCACCAGGCTGCCGAAGGTGACGATCAGCAGGCACTGGCCTACGAGCACCGCCCGTCGAAGCGCCGGCGGGAATTGGTCGATGACCAGCTGCACGGAAAAGTGGATTCCTCGCCGCACGCCCAGGGCCGCGCCGATGAAGGTGAGCCAGGCCAGCGACCACTCGCCCACCTCCTCGACCCAGAAGAAACGGATGCTCGGCAAGTCGAACCTCGCCGAGATCCAGGTCATCACGTAGCGCAGGAAGACGCCGACGAGCATGTCGACGATGACGACGATCATCAGGAGCGTGATCACGACGTGCGGGATGGCGCCGATCCACGACAGTCGCGCGCGCATGGCGCGCGGATGGTAAAGTTGCCCCGCCTCGAAGTCAAGGCACTCGACACGGGAGGAAGGGCTCATGCGCGGACGACTCTTCGGTGCGGTGGCGGTGCTCCTGCTGGTGGTGACGGTGGCCCTCTCGGGCGGGCACAGCCCCGCCTCGGGCCAGGCCAAGCCCGGGGCGAAGAAGCTCGACTTCCCCCACATCACAGCCCCGCCGGAGTCGAGCGCGGTCGCCTTCAAGTGGATGTGCGAGGAGCTGACCAAGCGCTCGGGCGGCTCCCTGAACGTCGTCTTCCACGGCGCGACGCTCCTCACCAAGGAGCTCGAGGTCATGGACGCCGTGAAGTCCGGGAACGTGGCCTTCGGCAATCCGGGCGGCGCCGCCTGCACCGTGTTCCCGGAGATGTGCGTGTTCCTCACGCCGTTCCTCGTCCGCGACTACAACCACGCCTACGCCATGTTCAACGGCGAGATCGGGCGGAACCTCGATGAGACCTTCCAGAAGAAGTACAAGCTGAAGGTCATGTTCTTCTACGACTACGGCTTCCGTCACTTCTGGAACAACCGGCGGCCCATCAACACGCCGACCGATCTCAAGGGGCTCAAGATGCGCGTGCAGCAGGGCCGAGTTTTCGCCGATACGGTGAACGGCCTCGGGGCCAGCGCGGTGCCGATGCCCTGGGGTGAGGTCATCCCGGCCGCGCAGCAGGGGGTGATCGACGGCGCCGACCTGCCGATCGTGAACATCAATGCGCTCAAGGCCTACGAGGTCGCCAAGTACGCATCGCTGACCTACCACAACTACGGCCCCACGGTCCTGACGATGAACCTGGACATCTGGCGCGGGCTCACGCCGGAGCAGCAGAAGCTCGTCAGCGACGTCGGCCGTGAGGCTCAGGCGAAGATTCGCGAGCTGACCGAGTCGGTCGACAACTTCCAGAAGGCCAAGGAGATCCTCGAGCCGAAGGGCATGAAGGTGAACCAGGCCGACGTCGCCTCGTTCCGCAAGATCGCCGAGGAGAAGATCTGGCCGCCGTACCGGCAGCAATACGCGGAGATGTGGGACAAGATCGTCAACACGCGCTGACGCAGCGCGGATGAACAGGTAAGGAGAGACCAATGGCGGTGACCGTCGGATTCATCGGTGTCGGAAACATGGGCAACCCGATGGCGTACAACGTGCTGAAGGCGTCGTTCGCGATGACCGTCTTCGACATGAATCCCAAGGCGATGGAGAATCTCATCCAGGCCGGCGCCAAGCGGGCCGGCTCGCCGCGCGAGGTCGTCGAGAGCTCGGAGATCGTGCTCACCTCGCTGCCAGCGTCGCCCGACGTCGAGGCGGTCTACCTCGAGTCCGGCGGGCTGGTCGACCGGGCCAAGCCGGGAACGATCCTCATCGACCTCAGCAGCGTGCTGCCCTCGACGCCGCGCAAGATCGAGCCACGCGCCAAGGCCCGCGGCGTGTCGTTCCTGGAAGCGCCGGTGAGCGGCGGCGTCAGCGGCGCCCGCGCGGCGACTCTGGCGATCATGGTCGGCGGCGAGGCCGAGCCCCTGCAGCGCGCCACGCCGGTCCTGCGCGCCATCGGCCCGAACATCTTCCACGTGGGCCCGGTCGGCGCCGGCAACACGGTGAAGGCGATCAACAACATGATGGCGTCCGTGAACTCGTGCGCCATGATGGAAGGCCTCGCCCTCGGCGTGAAGGCCGGGCTCGACCCGATGGTGATCTACGAGGTCGTGAAGGCGAGCAGCGGCGGCAGCAAGGCGCTCGAGCGCATCCCGAAGGCGCTGATCCCGCGCGACTTCGAGCCCGGCTTCAAGGTGGCGCTCATGAACAAGGACCTGGACACGTTCAACACGATCGCCAAGGAGCTCCACGTCCCGGTCAGCTTCTCGAACGTGGCGCAGCGCTACCAGCAGGCGGCGCTCGCCGCCGGCCTCGGCGAGCAGGACACCAGCGTCATCATGACGGTGATCGAGCGCCTCTCGGCGGTCAAGGTCTCCGGCAAGTAGGTCGCCGAACGACCGGCTCGTGCTTCAGCGGCGCCGTACGCTCTGTGGCGGGCGATCCGCGCGGCGCGCTTCAAGGGGTGACGGCGCGTACCTTGCGCGGCGCCGCGAGCCAGATCGCCAGCGTCGACAGCACGGAGCCGGCGGCGGCGATCGAGAAGGCCGGCGTGTAGCTGCCCGTGATGTCGTAGAGGGCGCCTGTCACCCACGGCCCGGCCGCGCCGCCCACGATCGCCGCGAGCATGAGCGTGCCGAAGACGGTCCCGTAGTGGCGGCCCTCGAAGATCTCCTTGGGAATGGCGCCGATCACCGACGTGAGGCTGTAGCCAAGCATGCCCTGCGACCCATTCACGGCCGATCCGGTCCGAGAGATGCCCGAGCGCGATCTGCCCCGGCACGGCCACCAGGCTCACGAACCCGAGCGCCCACGCCGCGTGGGTCGAGCCGAATCCGATCTCGACCAGGTATTTCGTCTGATGGACCTGCACGGCATACCAGGCGAAGAGTCCGAGGAAATAGCCGACGGCGATCCACCAGAAGCGGGCCGTCCGGAGCGCCCGCCCGAGCGTCCAGTCGA
>QHSM01000110.1 GCA_003221595.1 Candidatus Rokuibacteriota bacterium
TCGGCCGAGGCCGCCTCGACCGCGTTCTCGATGATGGCCTTCATCTTGTCAGGGAGCGCGTCGAACTTGGCCTTGTTGAACGTGATCTCGAGCTGCTCGGCGTTCTGGTGATAGCTCTGCAGCATGCAGATCTTCGAGACGTCGGCGAAGCCGAGGATACGGTCGGACGTTGCGTTGTTGAACTCGGCGGCGTCGATGAGCCCGCGGTCGAGGGCCGGAACGATCTCGCCGCCCGGCAGCGCGTTGACGGCCGCGCCCATGCCCTGGAACACGTCGATCGAGATGCCGACCGTGCGGAACTTGAGGCCCTTGAAGTCATCGGGCTTGGTGATCTGCTTCTTGTACCAGCCGAGCGGCTGGGTCGCCATCGGACCGTACGGGAACGAGACGACGTTGGCCCCGATCGACGCGTAGAGCTTGTTCAGGAGCTGCTTGCCGCCGCCGTACTTGTGCCAGGACAGGAGCATGTTGGCGTCCATGCCGTAGCCCGGTCCCGAGCCCCACAGGGCGAGCGCCGTCTGCTTGCCGTAGTGGTACACGAGCACGCCGTGGCCGCCGTCGAGCGTGCCCTTGGACACGGCGTCGAGCAGTCCGAAGGCCGGCACCACCGCGCCCGCCGGCAGCACCTCGATCTTGAGGTCGCCGCCCGTCATGTCGTTGACCTTCTTCGCGAAGTCGAGCGCGTACTCGTGGAAGATGTCCTTCTGGGGCCAGGTGCTCTGCCAGCGCATCGAGATCGGGCCCTGCGCCTTGGCGACCATCGGGAAGCCGAGCGCCGCCGCGCCCGTCGCCGCCAGCGCCGCGCCCTGCAGGAACTTGCGGCGCGGAGTCTCGGTGACCGTCGGTGACTCGTTCATGGCGTACCTCCTCCGAATCGGTGGAGTGGAATGTTCGGCCGTGGCCGGTGAATCAAGAGCGGGAGAGCTCGCAGCGTGGTCGGACCACCGCACTCAGGCTATGCGAGCCGTCACAGATTTGTCAACAAACCTAGCCGCCGCCGGGCGCCCGGAGGGTCACCGACAGGCGATTGCCACCGCGACCGAGGGTGAGCCGCAGCGGCGCCTCCAGGCTGGCATCGGCCAGAGCCTCCCGCATTTCCTCACGCGTGAGGACCACGCGCTCGCCGACCTGGAGGATGACGTCCCCCACCTCGAGCCCCGCCCGATCCGCCGGGCTCCGGGGGACGACCACCCCGACCGTCGGGACGGTCGCCACGGAGAGCGCGCTGGGCCCCGCGGACTCGGGCTCTCTCACGACGAAGCCGAACTCGACGCCGATCCGCTCCCCGAGGACCGCGCGCGGCATCGACGCGAGCCTGACGTCCAGGCGCCGGCGTCCCTCCGCGCGCAGCACGGTCAACCGCACGTCCCGGCCCGGACCCGCGGAAGCGATCAGGCGCTGCAGGAGACGCGTCTCGGTCACCGGGCGCTCCTCGAACGCGACCACCAGGTCGCCGGTCTTCAGGCCGGCCTTCTCGGCGGGCGTTCCCTCCATGACCTCGATGACGAGAACGCCAAAGCCCTCGCGGAGCCCGTGCCGCTTCGAGATCTCGTCGCCTTCCTGCTCCGACAGGTCGCGGATGCGTACGCCGAGCCACGCCCACTGCGCCGCGTCGACCGCCGATCCGGTCACCGCCAGGCTCAGCAGTAGCCCGGCCAGCACGCGGCTCAGGAGTCGGCTCCGCCGCCAGCTCACTCGCGCCCCTCGCGCAGCTGCTTGACGAGATCCTCGAGCGCCCCGCCGAGGCGATCGAGACGGCGCATGACGTCGCGCGTCTCCAGAAGCTCCTGGCGCAGATCCGGGTCGGGGACGACCGCCGCGGCGATGCGGTCCGCGATCACGCCGGGCCGCTGGTCGGCCGCGAGGGCCGTGTCGAGCAGGTCGGCCGGTCGATCCAGAGCGCGCAGCAGGCGGCCGCACAGGTCGTGAATGCGGGCGAGGGAAGCTGACGCGTCGGTGGTCGGCTCGATGTCGTCGAGCTGCTGCGCCGTGACGATGCGGTACAGGGTGTCGCTCGGTCGCTCGCTCTCGATGCGCACGCGCCATTCGCCCTTGACCAGAATGTTGTAGCGCCCGGTCGCCAGGCGCTCCCAGCTCACGATCTCGCCCGCCCCCGCCACCGCGTGCACGGCCGGTTTGCCGGCGTAGCTCGCCTCGAAGCCCGCTTTGAGCCTCACCACCGCCAGCTTCCGGTCACGCGCCAGCGCGTCGGTGATCATGGCGCGGTAGCGCGCCTCGAAGACGTGCAGCGGCAGCATGGTGTGGGGAAAGAACGTCACGTCGGGCAGCGGGAAGATCGGCAGGGTCAGGGGCGGCACGGCGTCGCCTCGCCCTCGATCACCCGATCTTCGGCAGCGGCTTGAGGACGGCGAGCTCGTCCACCCTCCGGCGCACGGCGCTCGCCAGCTCGCGGAAGGTCTTCGCCTGGGGCGAGTCCGGGCGGCGCAGGGTGATCGGCGTCCCCTCGTCGCCGGCGAGCCGGGTCTCCGGATCGAGCGGGACCTGGGCCAGGAGGGGCACGTTGTATTCGGAAACGAGCTTCTGGCCCCCGCCTTCCCCGAAGATCGTGTAGCGCGCCCCGGTGTCGGGCGCCACGAAGTAGCTCATGTTCTCGACGATGCCGAGGATCGGCACGTTGAGCCGCTGGAACATCCCGATCGCCTTGCGCACGTCGAGCAGCGCGACCTCCTGCGGCGTGGTCACCATGACGACGCCGGAGAGCGGGATGACCTGCGAGAGCGAGAGCTGGGCGTCGCCCGTGCCGGGTGGCATGTCGAAGACCAGGTAGTCCAGGGCGCCCCACATGACGTCCTTCAGCATCTGCTGGATGAAGGAGTGGATCATCGGGCCGCGCCAGACGAGCGGCTCCCGGTCGTTCACGAGCAGTCCGATCGACATCATCTTCAGGCCGTGTACCTCGACCGGGATGATCCGGTTCTCGAACATGCCCGGGCGTCCGCGCGAGCCCAGCATCAGCGGGATGTCGGGCCCGTACACGTCGGAGTCGATGATGCCGACCGCCGCGCCCGATTGCCGCAGCGCTACTGCCAGGTTCACGCTGACGGTGGACTTGCCCACTCCGCCCTTGCCCGACGAGACGGCAATGGTGTGCTTCACCTCGGGAATGAGCTCGGGCGACTTCTCTGGACCGGGCGCGTGCCCGTGCCCATGGCCGTGAGCCTGCGGCGGCGCCGGCCGCGCGGTCGGCGTACCCCCCATCTTGACCTGCACCTTCGAGACGCCCGGAATCTTGCCGACAACGCGCGAGGCCATGCTGTGCATGGTGGCCTTGGAGCCCGGCGACTGGGTCGTGAAGGCCAGGGTGAAGGTGACCTGCGAATCGGCGATGCTCAGGTCGTGGATCAGGCCGAGCGAGACGATGTCCCGCTGCTGCTCCGGATCGCTCACCGCTCGCAGCGCGTCGAGGACGGCCTGCTCAGTGACCATACCCGGGACTATACACTCGCGCCGCGCGTCTCTGCCCCGCAATCCTTGCACTCTCGTCCTCGACCTGTTACAAAAAGCGGGTGATTTCCGCCGACGAATTTCGGCGCACCCTGAGCCATTTTGCCTCTGGCGTCACGGTCATCACCACCTGCGACCGGGACGGCCGCCCGACCGGCCTCACCGCCAGCGCCTTCACCTCGGTATCGCTCGAGCCCCCGCTCATCCTGGTCTGCGTCGACAACAAGGCGCAGAGCTACCCCGCGCTCCTCGCCGGCAAGATGTTCGCCGTGAACATCCTGGGCCTCGAGCAGGAGGTCGTGTCGCGCCGCTTCGCCACCACGAAGATCGAGAACAAGTTCGAGGGGGTCCCGTTCACGCTGAGCCCGCTCGGCCTGCCGCTCCTCGACAACGCGCTCGCCCAGCTCGAGTGCGCGACCGTGAACGTGCATCTCGAGGGCGACCACACCATCCTCGTCGGGCGCGTGGAGGGCGCCTCCTCGGGCCCGGGCGCGCCGCTGGTCTACTTCCGCGGCCGCTACGAGCGCCTCTCCGGACCGACGACATGACGCGGGTCCCGCTGTCGCGCCCGCCGGTCGACGACGAGATCAAGCAGGCGGTGCTGGCGGCGATCGACTCGCGCCAGTACGTCCTGGGGCCGCAGTGCCGCCAGCTCGAGAGCGAGCTGGCCGCCGCCGCCGGCGTCAAGCACGCCGTGCTCACCAGCTCGGCGACCGCGGCGCTCTGGCTGTCGCTGCGCGCGCTCGGTGTGAAGGCCGGCGACGAGGTCCTGGTGCCGTCGCACACGGCGTTTCCCACGGTCGAGGCGATCTGCGCCGCCGAGGCGACGCCCGTGCTCGTCGACGCCGACGCGTTCTACACGCTCGATCCGGCCGACGCCGAGGCGAAAGCGACGCCCCGGACGGTCGGGATCCTTCCCGTCCACCTGTACGGCCAGCCGGTCGATCTGGACGCCGTCCAGGATCTGGCCTCGCGCCTGGGGCTCTGGCTCCTCGAGGATTGCGCTCAGGCGCAGGGCGCCGAGTGGAAGGGGCGACCGGTCGGCAGCTTCGGCCGCGCCGCGGTGTTCTCGTTCTATCCGTCGAAGAACCTGCCCGGCATGGGCGACGGCGGCGCGGTCCTCACCAGCGACGACGAGGTGATGGCCCGGTGCCGGCGGCTCAGGGACCACGGCCGGATCGACCGCGACGTGCACGCGGAGATCGGCTTCAACCTGCGCTACAGCGAGCTGCAGGCGGCGGCCCTGCGGGTGCTGCTGCGACGGCTCGACGCGATGAACGACCGCCGGCGGCTCCTCGCCGAGCGCTACGCGCGGGGACTCGCCGGGCTCCCGCTCGTCCTGCCGGAGGAGCGCCCGCACGCCCGCCACGTGTACCACCTGTTCGTCGTGCGCACGCCCCGGCGCGCAGCGCTGGCGCGCTTCCTGAACGAGCGCGAGATCCAGACTGGCGTCCACTACCCGGTCCCGAGCCACCGCCAGCCCGCGCTCGAGCGCCTGGCGCCGGCGCCGCTGCCGCGGACCGAGCGGCTCGTCGACGAGATCCTCACCCTGCCGATGTCGGCCGCGCACGAGGACGCCGAGATCGACCGGGTGATCGCGGCGGTGCGCGACTTCTTCAGCGCGTGATCTGGCCGTGAGCATCCCGACGGCCCTCTATCGCCGCGTCTTCGCTTACCTCAGGCCCCACACGCCGACGATGATCGTCGGCACCGCGCTGGGCGTCCTGGTCGCCATGATGGAAGGCGCCATCGCGTGGCTCGTGAAGCCCGCCATGGACGACGTGTTCGTCCGGCACGACATGGCGATGGTGAAGCTCATCCCAATCCTGTTTCTCGGCGCGTACGTCGCCAAGGGCCTGGCCCGCTACGGCCACTCGTACCTGATGGCGGCGGTGGGCGAGCGCGTCATCGCGGCGCTCCGCCGCGACCTCTACACCCACCTCCAGCGGATGCCGCTGTCGTTCTTCTCGGGTCGCCACTCGGCGGAGTTGGCCTCCCGCATCGTGACCGACGTGAACCGGCTGGCGCGGCTCTCGTCGACGGTCATGGTGATGACCATCCGGAACATCGTGATGGTCGTCGTGCTGGCCGGGATCATGTTCGTCCGGGACTGGCGGCTGGCCCTGATCGCGCTCGTGATCTTCCCGTTCGTCGGTGTGGCGGTGCGCACGATCGGCCGCAAGCTCTACCGGATCAATCGGCGGTCGCAGCGGAAGGTCGCGGAGCTCAACGTGCTCCTGCACGAGGCGCTCACCGGCACGAAGATCGTCAAGGCGTTCGGCCGCGAGGCGCACGAGGTGGAGCGGTTCGACCGGGTCAATCGCAGCCTGCTCGAGCTGGCCCTCAAGGACCATCGCGCCGACGAGCTCACGGAGCCGCTCATGGAAGTGCTGACCGCCTTCGGCATCATGGGCGCGCTGTGGTACGGCGGCCATCAGGTGATCAGCGGCGCGTTGACGCCCGGCGATTTCTTCTCGTTCACGGCGGCGGTGGCCCTGCTCTACGGGCCCGTCCGGCAGCTCTCGCGGCTGGTGAACACGATTCAGCAGACGACCGCGTCCGTCGAGCGTGTCTTCGAGCTCCTCGACCTGCCGCCGGCGATCGCCGACCGGCCGGGCGCCGTCGTGCTCGACGGGTTCCACGACGCCATCGTCTTCGACCGGGTCAGCTTCCGGCACGCGGACTCCGAGGACCTCACGCTGCGCGACGTGTCGCTCACCATCGACCGGGGTGAGGTGGTCGCGTTCGTCGGCCTGAGCGGCGCCGGCAAGTCGACGCTCATGGACCTCGTGCCGCGCTTCCACGACGTCAGCGCCGGCCGGATCACGATCGACGGCCACGACCTCCGCGACGTCAGCCAGGCCTCGCTCCGCGCGCTGATCGGCATCGTCACGCAGGAGACGTTCCTGTTCAGTGACTCGATCCTGTACAACATCACCTACGGCCGGACCGACGCGCCGTTCGAGGACGTCGTCCGCGCCTCCCGTCAGGCGCACGCCGAGGAGTTCATCGTCGGGTGCCCGGACGGCTACCGGACGCTGGTCGGCGAGCGGGGCGTGCGCCTCTCCGGGGGCCAGCGCCAGCGCATCGCCATCGCCCGCGCCTTCCTGAAGAATCCGCCGATTCTCATCCTCGACGAGGCGACCTCGGACCTGGACGCCGAGAGCGAGTTCATGATCCAGCAGGCGCTCGCCGAGCTGATGCACGGCCGAACCGTGCTGGTGATCGCCCACCGGCTGGCCACGGTGCGGAACGCCGATCGCATCGTCGTGGTGCACGAGGGGCGTATCGCAGAGGTTGGACGTCACGACGAGCTGCTGGCGCAGGACGGCCTCTATCGCCGGCTCTACGCGCTGCAGATGGAGGGGGTCACCACATGAGCACGATCGTCGGCAGCGGCAAGTACACGTACGAGGTCAACGACGACTGGGCCAAGCTTCCCGACGGCTGGCAGATGCCCGCGGCGGCGGTGACAGTCGACTCGCGCGATCGCGTCTACTGCTTCAACCGCACCCCCGACCACCCGATCGTGGTCTTCGACCGCGACGGGAACTATCTCTCGTCGTGGGGCGCCGGGCTCTTCAAGTTCCCCCACACGATCCGCGCCGACGCCGACGACAACATGTGGATCGTCGACCGCGACCACGCGCAGATGCTGCTCTACACCAGCACCGGTACACTCCTGCGCACCATCGGCGCCCGGGGCTATCGATCCGACACCGGCGTGGACCCGACCGACTTCAGCTCGACCGCCTACCGGAACGTCACCCACGCGGGCGGCCCGTTCAACCTGCCCACCGACATCGCGCTGACGCCGGCGGGCGAGATGTTCATGACTGACGGCTACGGCAACGCCCGCGTGCACAAGTTCGGCGCCGACGGGACCCATCTCTTCTCGTGGGGCGAGCCGGGCTCGGGCCCGGGGCAGTTCGCCCTGCCCCACGGCGTGTGGATCGATCGGCGCGGGCGTGTCCTGGTGTGCGACCGGGAGAACGATCGTGTCCAGGTGTTCGACCAGGACGGCAAGCTCTTGCTGGTCTGGCCGACCAAGCTCATCGGTCCGGCGGCGTTCTACGTGGACGCCGACGACGTCGTCTACATCCCCGAGCACAACGGCGGGCTCGTCAGCGTCCTGACGCTCGACGGCGAGCGCCTGGCCCAGTGGGGCGACCCGAGCTTCCGCTCGTGCCACGGCATCTGGGGCGACTCCCGCGGCGACCTCTACGTCGTGCGGCCCGGCGCCTGGGGACGCCCGCGCCGCGTGGTGAAGTACACACGCCGGGGCTGAGAGGGCTAGGCCACGGGCTCTTGAGTCGCGCCTTTCAAGGCGTCAAGCGCCTGCTTGCGCGGAGCTGGTCACGCGATTGCGGATCTCGGTCCTTCGTCGCGGGCCAGATCGTCGTCATCAGGATCTGGAAGGGCTTTCCGGACTCCCAAGAAAAAGCGATTCGTAATGCTCCACCGTTGGAAACGGGTCGTAGAAATGATGGAGCAGGCGCCGCCATTCCTGATATTCCGCTGACCTGCGAAAGCCTTCGGTATGGTCCTCGAGCCGTTGCCACCGAACGAGCAGCACGTACTTGTTCTCGACCTCGAGGCAGCGCTGAAGCTCGTGAGAAACGTAGCCGGCCATCGAGGAGATGATGCGTTGTGCCTGGCGAAAGGCCTGCTCGAACTCGGCGGCACGCCCGGGCCGCACGTTGAGGATGGCGACTTCGAGAATCATCGGCGGGAGGCGCCCGTCTGGCCCGGCGGC
>QHSM01000111.1 GCA_003221595.1 Candidatus Rokuibacteriota bacterium
GGCCTCGGCCATGAGCTTCTTCGCCAGCGCCTTCTCCTCGGCCGGCTGGGCGCCGTAGCCCGGCAGGCCGAGCAGGTCCTTCTCCCCGATCCCCCAGAAGCCCCACGGCTTCGGCGCGAGCCCGGCGCCGATCACGGCGCCGCCCTGGTGGACGGCCCGGATCAGCGCCCGGCGGTCGATCCCGTGGCTCACCGCGAGCCGCACCTTGAGGTTGTCGAAGGGCGGCTTCTTCACGTTCATGATGATGTTGTCGCTGACGTTCTGGCTGAACGGCGTGACCACCAGCTGGGGCACCGCCTTCTTGAGCTGCTCGGCGGCCGTCTTGCTGGTCTCGCCCGGGAACGCCACGTCGAGCTTGCCGGCCTGGAGCGCCGCCTGGCGCGTGCCGCGCTCGACGATGACGAAGTACTTGAGCCCGTCGAGGTACGGGCGGCCCTTGACGAAGTAGTCGGGATTCTTCACGTACTCCACGAACTCGCCCTTGCGCCACTCCTTCACCTTGAACGGCCCGGTGCCGATGCAGCCGGTCCGGTAGCTGGCGGGCGGGACGTGGGCGGCGTAGACGGGCGTGTAGCCGGAGGCGAGCATCAGCAGCAGCGACGGCTGCGGCCGCTTCAGGCGGAACACCGCCGTGTACGCGTCGGGCGTCTCGATCGCCTCGACGTTCGCGTACCAGTCCTTGCGCGGATTGATGCGGAGCTTCGCCGGCGCGTCCGGCGCCTCGCGCAGCATGTCGAACGTGAACTTGACGTCCCTGGACGTGAACGGCTGGCCGTCGTGCCACTTGACGTTCTTGCGGAGGAAGAACACCAGATTCCGGTAATTGTCCTGCCACGACCACTTCTCGGCCAGCTCGCCGATGATCGTGTCGACGCTCTCGGTCTTCTTCAGCGGATCGAACAGCACCAGGTTGTTCAGGCACGGCATGGCCGGCCACACGGTCGAGATCGTCGAGGTCTCGTGGATGGAGAAGCCCTGCGAGAGATCTTCCCGCAGCATCATGTTGAGGACGCCGCCGGATTTCGCCGTCGGGGTTGTCTGGCTCGACGCCGGCGCGATCAGCGCGACGGTGACGAGGGCGGAAACGACGGCCAAGCACAGCACACGGCGCGGACGCGACATGGACACCTCCCGAACGATATGTGCGAAAGAAAGTTTACGTGAAAACGCGAGAGGGAACAACGCGGTTCGGCCGCGCGGGCCCCTCAGACGAGCCCCAGGACGAGGCGGATCGCGTGGAGCAGCCCGCCGGCCAGCCCGCCCACGACCGTGCCGTTCACCCGGATGTATTGAAGGTCGTCGCCGGCATGCTCCTCGATGAGCCGCACCGCGCCGTCGGGACCGAGCGCCAGCACGCCGTTCTCGATGAACTCCGCGAGGCGCTGGTGGTGGCGCTCGACCGCCTCGAGCACGCGCGATTTCGCCCACCGGTCGAGCTCGCGCCGGAGCTCCTCGTCGTCGGCCAGCGCCCGCCGGGCGCGCTCGAGGCGCTCGACGATCCAGGCGCGCACCTCGGAGTCCGGCCGCTCCAGGTCGGCGAGCACCGTGCGATGCACCGCGGCCGCCGCGTCCTCCAGGACGCGCGTCGCCACGGGCGTGGCGAGCAGATCGCGCTTGGCCGCTTCGACGCGGGCGACCAGTCGCGCGTCGGCACGAAGCCGCCCGGGCAGCTCCTCGACCGCGGCGGCGAGCCGCTGGCGCACGGGATGATCGGGCTCCTCGACGACCTGGCGAAGTCCCGACTGGATCGCCGCCAGCATGCGCTCGCGGTCGATGAGACCGAGAAGCCGCGCGACGCCGATCCAGAGGCGTGGGGCGAGACTCATCCCCTCGCGATAGCGCGCGAGGAGGTCGTCGACCAGGTCGCCGGCGGTCGCGCGAAACGCCGGCCGGTCGAGGGCCTCCGCCAGCGCGCCGGCCCCGGCCGTCACGACCCGACGGTCCCATTCGTTGCGCCGCGCGACCTCCAGGAGGCCGGCGAGCACCGGCGCCAGCGGGCGGGCGAGCACGAGATCGCGTAGCCGCGTGATCAGGTCGCCCGCCATCTTGGGCGACAGCTCGGCCGCGAGCCAGCGGGCCAGCTCCTGCGTGGCGGCGTCGAGGTCGCGCGACGAGATGGACGTGGCGCCCCGCGCGATCAGCGACGAGATGTCGACGCGGGCGATCTCCTGCGCGACGTAGTCCTTCGTGAGCACCCGGCTGCCGACCATCGTGCCGACGCGCGCCGCCATCAGCTCCCAGTTGGCGGGGATGAGCGCGGTGCGCGGAATCGGCAGGCCGAGCGGGTGTCGAAAGAGCGCGGTGACCGCGAACCAGTCGGCGAGCCCCCCGATCACCCCCGCCTCGGCGACCGCCAGGATCCACCCGCCCCACCAGGTGGAGCGGAAGGGAAACATCGCGATCGCCAGGGCGGCCGCGGCGAGCAGCACGCCCAGCGCCAGCCGCCGCGGCTGCCGGGGCCCCGCCCCACTCACCGGCCTATTCCGATTCGAAGGGCTCGACTCGGCCGTCGCACGGCTCACCTCACCCGGCGACGGGACGGGAGAAGGATCTGGCTCCGCTTGACGTCCCAGACACCGCGCGGCGAGAGACGCACCACCGGGAGGAAATCCGCCGCCAGGAAGAACAGCGTGTAGAGCGGCTCGTGGTGCGGGTAGCCGCGCTCGACGAGCAGGCGGCGCAGCTCGTCCTCGCGGCCGGCCACCTCGTCGAGGGAGCCGGAGGTCATGATGCCGCCGAGCGGCAGCGGCAATTCCCAGACGACCCGCTCGCCGTCGACCAGCACGATCCCGCCGTGCACGTCGAGGAGCCGGTTGACGGCCCGCGCCATCGCCGCCGGACGGCGACCGAGCGCGAGAATGTTGAAGTCCGTGCTGATCGTGGCCGCGAAGCCGTCGAGCCGCTCCGCGAAGCGCGCGACGACGCCGGGCGCGACCCACCGTCCGCGCCGGTCGAGGAGCGCGGCGTGGAGATCGCCGGGCGCCAGCGCGCGCTCCTCGAGCCGGGTGATCACCGCGCTCGACAGGCTGATGACCGGATAGCGCGGGCGCGCCGGCAGCTCGAAGTCCTCGGGGCGCACCCGCCAGCCCGCGGCCAGGCGCGCGGCGGCCGAGGTGAAGATGCGCCGCCAGGGCGGCTCGGGCACACGGCCGAGCAGCCGGCCGCCGGCCGCGATCACCTTGCCGCGCGCGATCACGGTGAGCGGCCGCGGCGCCGCGAGATCCTCGAGCAGGCAGATGTCGGCGTAGCGGCCGGGCGCCACGCCGCCGAGATCGGCGTCGAGCCCGTAGTAGGTCGCCGGGTTCAGCGTGGCCATGCGGTAGGCGTCGATCGGCGGCACGCCGCGCTCGAGCGCCACGCGAATCAGGTGATCGACGAAGCCGTGGGTCCGGATGAAGGCGGGCATCGAGCCGTCGCAGGTCAGCATCAGTCGCGAGGCGAGCGCCGGCGCCGTCTTGAGCGCGTCGAGCAGCCCCGAGAGATCTGGACGCAGGGACGACTCGCGCAGCATCACCGCGATCCCCTGACGCGCGCGGTCGAGCACCTCCGCCGCGGTGATCGGCTCGTGGTCCGACGTGAAGCCGGCCGCGGCGATCGCGGGGATCTTGTCGGCGGAGGCGCCGGCGGTGTGGCCCTCGACCCGGGCCCCGCGCGCGACGGCGAGCCGCCGCAACAGCTCGGGATCGCCGCGCCAGGCGTCGGGCCAGCGCGTCACCTCGCCGATCGCGAGCGCCCGCGGATGCGCCATCGCCCGCGCGAGCGTGCGCGGCTCGAAGCGGCGCCACTCGCCGGGCGCACGGCTCTGCGCGTGCGGGCGAAGCATCCAGTAGAACCGGAGCGGCGACGCGAGGAGCGCATCGGCCACCGCCCGGAACGCGGCGAGACCGCCCAGCTCCCAGAACTGGAGGGTGTCGGCGACGACCGTCGTGGTGCCGAGCGGCAGGATGAACCGTGCCAGCGCGGCCGGCGTGGTGAGGGTGGCCGGATGCACGTGCGGGTCGATGTAGCCGGGGACCAGCACCTGCGCCCTGGCGTCGACCACGCGCGTGCGCGGCCCGACCATGTCGTCGCGGGCGCCCACGTAGGCGATCCGCTCGCCCTTGACGGCGACGGCGGCCGGATAGATCTCGCCGGTATAGACGTTGAGCAGCGAAGCGCCGCGCACGTAGAGATCGGCCGGGGAGGCGCCGCGAGCGACGTCGGTGAGGCGCCGGCGCTCAGCGATGGTCACGACTGAAGATTACCCCACGGCGTGTGAAAATGGCTCGATGAGCCGCGCGATCAGCGTCACCAGCACCGTGCGCGTGCCCGAGGCGGCGATTCAGGTCCGCGCCGTGCGCGCCTCGGGCCCGGGCGGTCAGAACGTGAACAAGGTCGCGACCAAGGTCGACCTGCGCGTCGACCTCGACGGCGTCGAAGGTCTCTCGGCCGCCGCCCGCGCGCGCCTCGCGGCGCTCTGCCGTCACCGGCTCGACGCCGACGGCCGCCTGATGGTCTCGAGCCAGGCCACGCGCAATCAGGCGCGCAATCTGGAGGACGCGCGCGAGCGTGTCCGGGGGCTCATCGCGGCCGCATTGCGCGAGCCGAGGCCCCGCAGGCCCTCCGCGCCGTCGGCGGGCGCGCGGGAACGGCGAATCGAGGCGAAGAAGCGGCGGGGCTCGCTCAAGCGCGAGCGCTCCCGCGAGGGCTGGTAGCCGGTGAGCTGATCCTAGCGCTTCGGCGCGCGGCTGGCCCGGTAGGCGGCGGCGCCGGCGCGGACGCCCACCTTGAAGCTCCGGCTCAGGAGCGTGGCCTGGGCCGCCGCCTCGCGTACTCGCGGCTCGGCGCGGCGCATCGCGCGCGCGAGCTCGACGCGCGTGCGTCGCTCGAGCCGCTTCATGCGCCGGCGCGCCTCACCCCGGGCACGGCTGGCCTGGGTCTTCAGGGTCTTGAGATGCTTCTGAAGCGTGGCCAGCTGCCGCTCGATCGTCATCGCGGCCCCCTTCCCGTCACGCGTTCGGCGCGCTCAGAACCCGAGCGCGCGCACCTCGTCGCGGAAGCGCTGCACGTTGCCGAGCTTGATCGCTTCGTAGCCGCGGATCACGTCCGGCAGGGTCGCCAGCTTGACGGCGCGCTGGTAGCTCTCCGCTGACAGACCGACGAGCGCCTTGTCGACGAGCGCGCGATATTCCCCGGGGAGCTGCCGCTCCAGGCGCCGGACCGCGGCGAATCCGAACGGGTCGAGCCACGTCCCGCGCAGCGCCCTCATGCTCACCAGCGTGCGGAAGAAGCGATCGAACCACGAGCCGAATTTGAGCTTCCGCTTCATACCGAGGGCGCGGAAGATGGGCGGGTGCAGGTTGTAGTGGAGGGTGACGCCGCCGGGGAACTCGGCCGCGAGCGCCCGCGCGATGTCGGTCTTGAGATGCAGCCGCGCCACCTCGTACTCGTCCTTGTACGCCATCAGCTTGAAGAGATAGCGCGCGACCGCCTCCGACAGGCGCGACTCGCCGGACACGGCCGCCGCCTCCGCCTCGCGGACGCGCCGGACGACGCCGACGTACTCCCGGGCGTACCCGATGCTCTGGTAGGCGATCAGCTCGGGCACCCGAATCTCCAGGAGCCGCCTGAGCTCACCCGTGGCCTCCGTGCGGTCGACGAGCGCCCGCGCCTGCGCGGACAGCTCCGGCGTCGCCGCGACGGCGCCGAGGCGCTGCCGGGCGACCGTCCGGACCCAGGCCGGGTCCGCGACGAGCAGCCGGCCCGCGCGGAACGCGTGGGTGTTCATCTGTACCGAGACGCCGTTCAGCTTGACGGCGTCCTCGATCGCGTCCGCGCTCACCGGGATGGCCCCGGCTTGCCAGGCGGCGCCCAGCACGATCATGTTGGCGGCCATGTGGTCGTCGAAGAGCGTCTCGGCGAGTCCCAGGGCGTCGAGGTAGACGTTCTCGTCCTTGCGGGTGACGCGATCGATCGACGTGAGGAGCCCGTTCGCCTCGGGAAACTCGACGGTCGTCGACGTCACCATGGCGCCGGTCGGCACCTGGCTGGTCGAGACGATCGCGATCGTCCGGTCCGGTCGCGCGTGATCGAGATTCTGCGGCGCGGTCGCCACGAGAACGTCGAATCCGAGGTAGCAGTCGGCCGAGCCGGCGGCGACCTTGTTCGACGCGTCGGCGGCGCGCTCGAAGATCTTGAGGTGCGAGACCACCGGCCCGCCCTTCTGGCTGAGCCCGGTCTGATCGAGTCCGCGGACGTGCTTGCCGTCGAGGAGCGCGGCGGTGCCCAGGATCTGGTTCACCGTCACCACGCCGGTACCGCCGATACCCATCATGAAGATGTTGGCGTCCTCGGGCACATTGAACGGGGGCGCCGGCAACGGCCGGTCCACGATGAAGACCCGGCGCTCCTTCTTCCGCGCGACGCGCGGCACGACGGTGAGGAACGACGGGCAGTCGCCGTTCAGGCACGAGTAGTCCTTGTTGCACGACGATTGATGGATCTGGGTCTTGCGCCCGAACTCCGTCTCGACCGGGTGCACCGACAGGCAGTTGCTCTTCACGCCGCAGTCGCCGCAGCCCTCGCAGACCGCCTCGTTGATGACCACGCGCATCGCCGGATCGGGGAGCTTGCCGCGCTTGCGCAGCCGCCGCTTCTCCGCGGCGCACCGCTGGTCGTAGACGAGCGCCGTGACGCCCGGGATGTCGCGGAGCAGCCGCTGCGCCTCGTCGAGCCGGTCGCGATGCCACACCTCGACGCCCGGCGCCCACGCGGTGGACTTCGGATATTTGCCCGGCTCGTCGGTCATCACGATGATGCGCTTGACGCCCTCGGCCGCCAGCGACCGCGTCAGCTCGGGCACCGGCATGGCGCCGGCGGCGTCCTGACCGCCCGTCATCGCGACCGCCGAGTTGTAGAGGATCTTGTAGGTGATGTTGGCGCTCGACGCGACGGCCTGGCGGACGGCGAGCGAGCCGGAGTGGAAGAACGTGCCGTCGCCGAGATTCTGGAAGAGGTGCTTGGTCTCCGTGAAGGGCGCGATGCCTACCCACTGGACGCCCTCGCCGCCCATGTGGGTGAGACCCATCGTCTGGCGGTCCATCAGGAGCGCCATCCCGTGGCAGCCGATCCCGGCGCCAGCCATCGAGCCCTCGGGCAGCACGGTCGAGCGGTTGTGCGGACAGCCCGAGCAGAAGTACGGCTGCCGCGTCAACGTCAGGGGCGCGGGCCGCTGGCGCAGCGCCTCCAGGAGCGCCACGCGTGCCGTGATCGACTCGAGGTGAACGCGGCGCTCGAGGCGCGCGGCGACGATCTGGGCGATCCGGTCGGCGTCGAGCTCGCTGTCGGCGGGCACGAGCGGCCGGCCCTCCTCGTCGGATTTGCCGACCACCCTCGGGCGCTCGGCCTGGTTGTAGAGGATGTCGCGGATGAAGAGCTCGCAGAACGCGCGCTTCTCCTCGACCACCAGGAGCTCCTCGAGGCCGCGGGCGAACTCGCGGACGGTTCCCGGCTCCATCGGGAACAGCATCTCGATCTTCAGCAGGCGGATGCCGTACTGGCGGAGCGCGGCGTTGTGGAGGCCGAGCTCGGCGAGCGCCTCGCGCAGGTCGTAGTACGTCTTGCCGGGCGCGGCGATGCCGAGCCAGGCGTCGGGTGTGGGGATCGTGATGCGGTTGAGCCGGTTCGCCGCCGCGAACATCTTGGCGGCCTCGAGCCGTCCGTAGTGGATCTCGCGCTCGGCCTCCAGGCCCCACGGCGGCATCAGCATCGGAGTCTGCCGCGCCTGCCAGGGCCGCCCCTCGTAGACGAAGCCGGGGTCGGCGACGACGATCCGGTCCGGCGCCACCTCGGCGGTGGCGATCTCGTCGGCGACGTTGGTCACGACCTTGAAGCCCACCCAGAGCCCCGAATAGCGCGACAGCTCGAAGCCGAGACGGCCGAGATCGAGGATTTCCTGCGTGCTCCCGGGATAGAGCACCGGGAACAGCGCGTCGTAAAACGCCACCTCCGAGTGCGACGGGATCGTGGACGACTTCGAGAGCGGGTCGTCGCCGCCCAGCGCCAGCACGCCGCCGTTCCGGCCGACGCCGGCGAAATTCGCGTGCTTGAAGATGTCGCCGGTCCGGTCGACGCCGGGGCCCTTGCCGTACCACATGCCGAGAACGCCGTCGTACTTCGGCTGCGGAGCGGGGTTGCGCTCGAGGGTGAGGTCGAGACCGCCCAGCGGCGAGCCGCGATAGCCCGAGACGAGCGTGGCGGTGTTGAGTCCGCGACGCTTGTCGGCCCGGTGCTGATCGAGCGGCAAGCGCACCAGCGCCTGGATGCCCGAAAGGAGGATGAGCCCTTCTTCCCGGCGATACTTGGCGTCCAGGGTGAATTCGCGCGCGGTCGCCATGCAGTCTCCTCTCGAGATGCTGAACGCTCGAATGCGCTGGACGTATGATACGGGCGCCCCCGATGGGGCGCAAATCTCGAATGGGCCAGGAATCGCGCGCGACGATCGTGATCAGACCCTGCCGCGTCGAGGAGTGCGCGGCGGTGCTGGCCCTCTGGGAGCGCGCCGGCGCTATCCCGAGTCCGACCGACACGCTCGAGGAGCTCCAGCGGCTCGTCCGGACGCACGGCGACGGCTTCCTCGTCGCGATCCAGGGCCACGCGGTCGTCGGCAGCGTGATCGGGGGC
>QHSM01000112.1 GCA_003221595.1 Candidatus Rokuibacteriota bacterium
CGCCTCGAAGAAGATGACCGGATCGGGATCGCGGATGGCGGCGGCGAGCAAAGCCCGGGCGTTGCGCGGGCCCGAGGGAATGACCATCTTGAGCCCGGGAATGTGAGCGTAGAACTGCTCCTCGGACTCGGAGTGGTGCTCGAGCGCGCGCACGCCGCCGCCGTAGGGCATGCGGATCACCATCGGGACGTGGAAGCGCCCCTGTGAGCGGGCGCGGTAGCGCGCACAGTGGTTCTCGATCTGGTGGAAGCACTGGAAGGCGAAGCCGGAGAACTGGATCTCGCAGACGGGCTTGAGGCCGTAGAGGGCCATGCCGACCGCGGTGCCGATGATGGCCGCCTCGGCCAGCGGGCTGTCGATGACGCGCTGAGAGCCGAACTTCCGCTGCAGGTCGTCGGTCACCCGGAAGACACCGCCGTCGACGCCGACGTCCTCGCCCAGGACGAGCACGTCGCCGTCGCGCTCCATTTCCTGGAAGAGCGCGAGGTTGAGGGCCTTGACCATGTTCAGCTTGGGCATGGCGTCAGCGCCTCGTCAGCCGCTGGCCCCGCATCGGCGTGGCGCGAGGGGGCAATGGGGTCGGCTCGCCGACGCGCGGCGGGCCTGCCGCCTCGCGCTCGGCCATCTCCGCCCGCTGGGCCTCGAGGTCCGGCGGGAGCTCCGCGTACGCGTGATCGAACATCGTGAGCGGATCGGCCGGCGGCGTCGCCTCGAAGCGCTGCACCGCCGCGGCGATCTCCTCGTCGACGCGCGACTCGATGTCGCTCTCGAGAAGATTCCGCTGCTCCAGATAGGCGCGGAAGCGGGTTAGCGGATCCTTCTTCTCCCACATCGTGACTTCTTCTTCGCTCCGGTACTTGGACGGATCGTCGGCGGTGGTGTGAAAGCCCAGACGGTACGTCACGCACTCGATCAGCGTGGGGCCGTCGCCGGCGCGCGCCCGATCGACGGCCTCGCGCGCCGCGGCGTAGACGGCGAGGACGTCGTTGCCGTCCACCTGGACGCCGGGCAAGCCGTAGGCGAGCGCCTTCTGGGCGATCGTGCGCGAGTGCGTCTGCTTCTTCAGCGGCACCGAGATCGCCCACTGGTTGTTCTGGCAGACGAAGACGACCGGCACGTGCCAGACTCCGGCGAAGTTCATCGCCTCGTGGAAGTCGCCCTCGGACGTGGCGCCGTCGCCGAAGTACGCCATGACGACCACGTCGTCACCGCGGTACTGGGCGGCGTAGGCGAGGCCCACCGCGTGAGGCAGCTGCGTCGAGACCGGGATCGTGATCGGCAGGTCGTGCTGGTCGTCGGCGGGCCGCCCGCCCTCCACGTGGCCGGCGTAGAAGAGCAGGAGCTTTTCGATTGGCCACCCGCGCCAGATCATCGCCGCAATCTCCCGGAACGACGGCACCATCCAGTCGGCCCGCCGGAGGGTGAACGCGGTCCCCATCTGGGAGGCTTCCTGCCCCTTGATGGGCGCGAAGGTCCCGATGCGACCCTGACGCTGGAGGCGCACCATGCGCTCGTCGAGGCGCCGGCCCAGCACCATCGCACGATAGAGCGACTTCAGCTCGTCGGCGGACAGCTTGGGCTCGAGGGCAGTGTCGAGGTTGCCTTCGCTGTCGAGGACCGACAGGTGTTCGACCTGGAATCGCGGCTCGAGGGCAATTCTGGGCATTGGCGGCCCAGATCCATTCTAACCCTCGGGCGCCGGAGAGCTACCTCTTTGCGCCCTGGGCCTTCTTCGCCGGCGCCGCCGGGGCGGGCTCGGTCCGCTTGGCCTTCGCCAGGGGCTTCTTCTCCCCGGAGGCGACCCGCTTGGCCAGGCTCTCCTTGAGGGCCTCCATCAGGTCGATCACCTGGGCGCGCTGAACTTGGGGACCGACCGCCGTGACTTCCTTGCCCTCGACCTTCTGGTTGATGAGGTCGAGGACGCGGTGGCGGTACTCGTCCTGGAATCGCTCCGGCTGGAACTCGTCGCCGGCGAGACCGTCGATGAGCTGCAGCGCCAGGTCGAGCTCGCCCGGCTTGATCTTCGCCGACTGGCCGCGGTCGATCTCGCCGAAGTCCCGCACCTCGTCCGCGAAGTACATCGTGTGGAGCATGAGGCCGCCGCGCGCCGGCCGGATGGTAATAGGTCTTCTCGAAGAAGATCGGATCGACCGACTGGAGCGGCACGAACTCGGCGATGTCGATCACCTTCGACGCCTCGCCCTCGAGCCCCTTCAGCTCGTCGTCGGTGACGCGGACGTACTGGTCCTTCGCGAACTCGTAACCCTTAACGAGCGACGCGCGATCGACGACCTCGTTGCACGTCGGGCAGAAGGTCTGCTGCTTGATCCGCGAGCCACACTTGGCATGGAGAAGGTTGAAGGATACGTTCGCCGAGGACGCGGCGGTGTAGAGCCGGACGGGAATGGAGACCAGCCCGAACGAGATCGTCCCCGAGCCCAGCGAGTGGGGCGGCATGGTTTGCACGATAGCACGTTGCTCCCTATGATGCGCGCAGCCATGGGCTCACCAACGGATAGCGTCCCCGCGCCGGTCGAGCGTCAACATGTCGGGGTTTTGACCGTACTGTCGGCGCTGATCCTCGTCGCGTTCATCGCCGTCATGGCGTGGCTGCAGTACGGCGGATCACGGATGGAGGCGGTCGAGGAGCCCGAGCGCGCGCTCGCGCTGGTCGTCGGACGGACGATGGATCTCGACGACGCGATCGCGCGCGCGTCGGGGTGGGAGCGTCTCTTCTACCGCCTGACGTCGACCGATCCCGCCGAGGATCTCGCGGAGGCGATCCGCTGGTACGAGGAGCTCGCCGATGCGTCGGTCGATCCGGCGGTGGATTTCCACCTGGCGATCCTCGAGGGCGAGGCCGGGCGCCTGGACCGCGTGCGGCGTCGAGCCGCCGAGTGGGCCCTGCGCCCCGATCCGCTCCCCGCGTTCGGGCGTGTTGTCGTCGCCGCCTATCTCGGCGACGAGGTCGAAGCGATGGAGGGCACGGTCGTCGCCGAGACGCTCGAGCAGGGTCTGGCGCCCGGCTGGTTTCGCGATCGGATCGCCGGGCGCCTGGCGGCGCGCGCCGGCGACGGCGAAGCCCTCGCGGCGATCGCGGCGGCCCAGGGCGCGCGGTCGGCCCACGTGCTGGTGCGGGGGCGCCTCCTGATCGCGCTCGAGCTGGCGCTGCTCGCCGTCGCCGTGCTCGTCGTGCTCGGGCTCTTGAGCCGGCGCAGCCTCTTCGCGCGCGTGGGCGCGGTGAGCCTGCCGCCGCCATGGCGCGGGCGCCAGGGCGTGGAGGTCCTGGTTCGGGGCGGAGCGCTCGGGGTGCTCACGCTCGGCGCCGTCTACCTGTATTCCGCCCTCGCGCCCGAGCATTCGCGGTCGCTCAACCGGGTCATGTTCGGCCTCGTGACGAACCTCGCCTTCGTGCCGGTGCTGGTCCTGGCCAACCGCTGTCTGGTGCGGCCGGCGGAGATGAGCTTCCGCGAGAGCTTCGGGCTGGTGCCCGTCGCCGGCGGGATCCGAAGCCTCGCCGTCGTGCTGCTGGCGCTCCTCGGTGTCGGCCAGCTCGGCGAGGGGGTGATGGACCTCGCCGGCCGCGGGCTCGGCCTGTCCTCGCACTGGGCCGAATGGTTCGATCCCGACCTCGCCTGGGGCCCGCGGATCGACGTCGCCGCCACCCTCCTCGACACGGTCGTCCTCACGCCGGTGTTCGAGGAGATCGTCTTCCGCGGGCTTGTGTTCGCGACCCTGCGCCGGCGATTCGGAACGGGGATGGCCGCGGGGCTGAGCGCGGCGATCTTCGCGATCGCCCACGGCTACGGCGTCCTCGGCTTCGCCGCGGTCTTCTGGAGCGGGCTCTTGTGGGCGTTCGCGTACGAGCGCACCGGCAGCCTGCTGCCGTCGATCGCCGCGCACGCGGCCGACAACCTCATGGCCGCGCTCGGCGTGATCCTGGCGCTGCGTGGCTAGCCGCGATCTCGAGGAGTATCGGCGAAAGCGCGACCCCGGGGCGACGCCCGAGCCGTTCGGCGGGCCGAGTCCCGCCGGCGGCAGCCGCTTCGTCGTGCACAAGCACTCGGCGCGGCGGCTCCACTACGACCTGCGCCTGCAGATCGACGGCGTGCTGAAGAGCTGGGCCGTGCCCAAGGGGCCCTCGGTGCGCTCGCACGAGAAGCGCCTGGCCGTGCACGTCGAGGACCACCCGCTCGAGTACGGCGACTTCGAGGGCGTCATCCCCGAGGGCAACTACGGCGCGGGACCGTCGATCGTGTGGGACACCGGCCGGTTCCGGCTCGTGAAGCCCGAGCCCGCGCGCGAGCAGATCGAGCGGGGCAAGCTCGAGTTCGAGCTGTTCGGCTTCAAGCTGCGCGGGCGATGGACGCTCGCCCGGATGAGCGGCAAGGACAAGGAGTGGCTCCTGCTGAAGAAGGCCGACGCGTACGCGGGCGAGGCGGAGCCCACGGAACGCTTTCCGGCGTCGGTCCTGTCCGGGCTGACGGTGGAGGAGCTGCGCGACGGTCCGCAACGGATCGAGACGCTGCGCCGGCGCCTGACCGAGCTCGGCGCGCCGCGGGCCGACATCGCGCCGCGCGGGGAGCTCGTCATGCTCGCCACGCTCGTCGAGGCGCCCCCGACGGATCCGGACTGGCTCTTCGAGATCAAGTACGACGGCGTGCGGGTTCTCGCCCATCGCGCCGACGACCAGGTCGAGCTTCGCGGCCGGAGCGGCCAGGTCGTCACCAGCCGGTATCCCGAGGTGGCCGCGGCTCTGCGCGCGCTTCCGCTCGCGCGGTTCCTGCTGGACGGCGAGATCGTCGCGCTCGACGACGCGGGGCGCTCGAGCTTTCAACGGCTCCAGGAGCGCATGGGTCTCACGCGCCCCGCCGACGTCGAACGCGCGCGCGCCGAGGTGCCGGTCGGCATGATCGCCTTCGACGCGCTCGGGCTGGACGGCCGCGATCTGCGCCGGCTGCCGCTCGAGACGCGCAAGGAATGTTTGAAGCTCCTGGCGCCGGCGCGCGGCGTCGTTTCCTACGGCGATCACGTCGCGGGCCAGGGCGCCGAGTTCCTGGCCGCCGCCTGCGAGCAGCGGCTCGAGGGCGTGATCGCCAAGAAGCGCGACAGTCTTTACGTCTCCCGGCGCTCCAAGGACTGGCTCAAGATCAAGTGCCTGCTCGAGCAGGAGTTCGTCATCGGCGGCTACACCGTGCCCCAGGGCACCCGCGCTCACTTCGGCGCGCTCCATCTCGGCCTCTACGAGGACGGCCAGCTCGTCTACGTCTCCAAGGTCGGCACGGGGTTCGACGACCGGACGCTCGCGCTCGTCAGCGAGAAGCTCCGGCCGCTGGCGCGCGCGACATCCCCCTTCGCGCGCGGCACCCCGACCGGGCGCGGCCACCACTGGGTCGAGCCGCGGCTCGTGTGCCAGGTTCGCTTCACGGAGTGGACGCGCGACGGGGGGATCCGGCATCCGGCTTTCCTCGGTTTGCGCGACGACAAACGCCCTGAGGATTGTGTGCGCGAAGTCCCGGTCGCAACGCGTGGGTCCGAGGCGGGCTCGGGGGGGTCGGGAGGTGTCCCGGGACCACGCGGCGCGCGTGCGCTGCCCGATCGTGGCTGGGCTCCATCCGGGCGCTCTCGGTCCGACGCCGGTTCACGGGAACGGGTCCCGGTGACACCTCCCGACCCCCCCGAGCCCGCCTCGCCCCCTCGCGGTCGCGCTCGTGGTGCGCCCAAGCCGTCGCGGCGCTCTACAGGCAGAGCTCCGGACGCCGCGGCTGCCGAGTCGAACGCGCGTCCACTTCGGCGCTCCAGCGCAGGGGAGGAACGAGGTGCGGGTGGGGCGGAGGAGCGGCGCGTGAGCGTGACGAATCCGAAGAAGGTGTTCTGGCCGGATGAGGGGTATACGAAGTCGGATCTGATCGCGTACTACGATGCGGTCGCGCCGTGGCTCTTGCCGTACCTTAAAGACCGGCCGCTCGTGCTCACGCGCTATCCGGATGGGATCAAGGGCAAGTCCTTCTTCCAGAAGGACGCGCCGGAGTGGATTCCGTCGTGGGTCAGGACCGCGCGGATCCATTCGCACGACGTGGGCCGCGACATCGACTACTTCATCGTCGACGACCGCGAGAGCCTCCGCTACGTCGTGAATCTCGGCACGATTCCGCTGCACCTCTGGAGCGCGCGGCTGCCCGGCCTCGACCAGCCGGACTGGCTCGTCCTCGACCTCGATCCCAAGGGCGCGCCGTTCACCGACGTCGTCAAGGTGGCGAGGTCGCTGCATCACATCCTGGACGAGCTCGAGCTGCCGAGCTTCGTGAAGACCTCCGGGGCCACGGGCCTGCACATCCTGCTCCCGCTCGGCGCGCGCTACGACTACGAGGTGGTGCGAACCTTCGCGCGGCTCCTGGCGGTGATGGGCGTCGAGGCAGAACCGGCGATCTCGACGATCGCGCGCCCGCTGCGCTCGCGCGGCGGCAAGGTCTACATCGACTTTGGCCAGAACGGCCGCGGCCAGACCATCGTTGCCCCGTTCTCGGTGCGCCCGCTGCCCGGGGCGCCGGTCTCGTGCCCGCTCCGCTGGGAAGAGGTGACCGCCCGGCTCGATCCCGCGCGCTTCACCATCCAGACGGCGCCGGCGCGCTTCGCCCAGCTCGGCGATCCGGTCGCGCCGGTGCTCGCCGGGCATGTCGACGTCGCGGCGGCGCTCCGCAAGCTCGAGCGCCGCGCCGCGCCGGAGCGCTGAGCGCTCAGTCGAGGCTCGCCCGCAGTCGCGCGATCATCTCGTCGATCTCCTCCCGGGTCACGGTCAGGGCCGGCATGAACCGGAGCGTGTCCGGACGCGGCGCGTTGACGAGCAGGCCGTGGTCGAGCGCGGTCGCCGAGACCTTCTTCGCGTCCATTCCCCGGAGCTCGAGCGCCTGGAGCAGACCACGACCGCGGACTTCGCCGTGGCCGAGCTGCTCGGCGAGCGTCCGGAGCCGATCGGTCAGATAGGCGCCCCTCGCGACGACTGCCTGGAGAAACGACGGTTGCCTGACCGTCTCGACGACCGCGCAGCCGACGCCGGCCATCAGCGGATTACCGTTGAAGGTGCCGCCCTGGTCGCCCGGCTCGAAGCAGCACACGCGCTCCGCCGCCACGAGCGCGGCGAGCGGGACGCCGCCGCCGAGTCCCTTGCCGACCGTGACGATGTCGGGCTCGATGCCGGCGTGCTGGTAGCCGAAGAAACGGCCGGTGCGTCCGATACCCGTCTGGATCTCGTCGACGATCAGGAGGATCCCGCGCTCCGCCGTCAGGGCGCGCAGGGCCCGCAGATGGTCGTCGCCGGCCTCGAAGACGCCGGCCTCGCCCTGGATCGGCTCCAGCATGACTGCGACGGTGCGGGGCGTGATCGCATCGGCGACGGCGCCGATATTGCCGAGCGGAACCTTCCGGAAGCCGGGCACGACGGGCGGGAAGAGCGCGTCCCAGCCGGCCTTGCCCGAGGCGGCCATCGTGGCGAGGGTGCGGCCGTGAAATCCGCCGTGCATGGTGACGATCTCGTGGGCGCCGGCGCGATGGCGGGCGCCCCACTTGCGCGCGAGCTTGATCGCGCCCTCGTTCGCCTCCGCGCCGCTGTTGCAGAGGAACACCTGATCGAGCCCCGACGTCCCGGCGAGCAGGGCTGCGAGCCGGCCCATGGGCTCGTTGTAGTACGCGGGACTGCAGTTGATCAGCTGCTCGCCCTGCGCCACCAGGGCGTCCAGCACGACGCGGGGCGAGTGGCCCAGAGAGTTCACGGCCCAGCCCTGGACGAAGTCGAGATAGCGCCTGCCATCCCGGTCCCAGATCCACGATCCCGCCCCCCTGACCATGACGGCGGAAGGCCGGTCGGTGATCTTCATGAGATGGTCGAATTGTCCGATCATCGTGATGCTCCTTCCCTCAGATCGCGTCGAGGTGACGCTGCATGATGGTGACGTCGTGCCAGCGGCCGAGCTTGAACGCCGACTCCCGCTCGAGGCCGATGGGCCGGAAGCCGTGGCGCGCGTGCAGGCGGAGCGACGCGGTGTTCTTCGCCGTGATGCGCGCCAGGATCGAACGGTGGCCGAGCGCCCCGGCGCGCCGCACCAGCTCGCCGAGGATCATCGTCCCGAGCCCGGCGCCGCGCCGGTCCCGCCTGACGTAAACGGAGTCCTCGACCGTCCGGGCGAACGCGGGCTTGGGCTGGTACGGCGAGAGAGACCCGTAGGCCACCAGGTCGTGACCGGTCACGGCGACGATGACGGGATAGATCTCGGTGTGGCGGGCCAGCCAGTCGCGCTGGGCGGCCGGGTTCCTGGGCTCGGTGTCGGTCGTCGTTTCGGAGCCGAGGACCTCGTGGTCCCAGATCGCGGCGATCTGCGCGAGATCCGCCTCGCACGCGTCGCGGATCTCGACGCGCCCGTCGCAGAGGGCGGGGACGCTAGGCGCCGGCGGGTGCGAGCGCGGCCTGAGGGCCGCGAAGAAGCCTCCGGCGCGCGGCGTGCGCCCGCGCACAGTCCAGGCGCTCCCGCGCGATGATCTCCACGACGTAGTGGTTCATGTCCACGGGACGAATAATCCGGCAAATGCGATCATCAGTAAAATCAATTGTCATGATCGTTACGATCAGATAGTTTTTGACTTCATGAACGTGCAGCTCGCGCACCTCCACACGCTTCGGTCGGTGGCCCGGCACGGCAGCTTCTCGCGGGCGGCGCGGGAGCTGCGGCTCACCCAGCCGGCCGTGAGCATGCAGGTGCGGCAGCTCGAACGCGAGCTCGGACTGCCGCTGCTGGAGCGGGTCGGCAAGCGGACGTACACGACCAAGGCCGGCGAGCTGCTGCTGGCCCACGCCGGTCGCGCCATGCAGGAGCTCGACCGCGGCCTCGAGCTCATCCAGGAGCTTCGGGGCGTCGTGGCCGGCCGGATCCGCCTCGGCACGAGCGCCTCGTTCAGCATCTACCTGCTGCCGCCGGCGCTGCGCCGGTTCCGGGCCCGCTATCCGCGCACGGAGCTCGTCGTGGTCACCGGCAACGCGCCGGAGATTGCCCGGGCGGTGGTGGCGAACGAGCTGGACGTCGGCATCGTGAGCCTGCCGGTCCGCGAGCGCGAGCTCTCGGTGACCGCGCTCCATCGCGACGAGCTCGTCGCGATCGCCCCGCCCGGCCGGCGCTGGCCGCGGGGCCGGCGCGTGAAGGCGGCCGAGCTCGCCGGCGAGCCGCTGATCCTGTTCGAGCAAGGGGCGACGCTGCGGCGCGTGATCGACGCCTGGTTTCAGCGCGGGGGCGCGGCGCCCGCCCTGCCGATGGA
>QHSM01000113.1 GCA_003221595.1 Candidatus Rokuibacteriota bacterium
CGGGCTGCCCAGGGGCAGCTCAAGCGGGTGCTCGACGCCGAGAAGTTCTCGGCGAAGGCGGGCCAGGTGACGCACGCGCACGCCGACGGACGTCGCATCGTCGTCGCCGGGCTCGGCCCGCGCGCCGAGACGACCCCCGAGGTGCTGCGCCGCGCCGCCGCCGGCGCCGTGCGCCGCGCGCGCGACCTCGGCGCCCGCACGGTCGCCGCGGAAGTGCTCGGCGACCGCCTGACCGCGCGCCAGCGGGCGCAGGCCGTGGTGGAAGGGGCGATCCTCGGTACGTACCAGTTCGACCGCTACAAGCGCGAGAAGGCCGACAAGACGGTCGGCGAGCTCCGTCTCGTGGAGCCCGACGCGCGCCGCGCGCGCGAGGCGGCCGACGGTATGCGCCGGGGCGAGAGCTTCGCCCTCGCAACGTCGTTCGCGCGCGACCTGATCAACGCGCCGGCCAACGAGCTGCATCCCACCGACCTCGCGCGCGCGGCGACCGAGCTGGCGAAGGAATCGCGCATCGAGGTCAAGGTGTTCGAGAAGGCCGAGTGCAAGAAGATGGGCATGGGCGCCTTCCTCGGCGTTGCCGCGGGGAGCGAGCAGCCGCCGAAGTTCATCCACCTGACCTACCAGCCGTCCGGACGGCCTCCCGCCGGGCGCAAGCGCAAGAAGGTCGTGCTCATCGGCAAGGGCATCACGTTCGATTCCGGCGGGCTCGACCTCAAGCCGCCCGACGGCATGCTGCGGATGAAGTACGACATGGCCGGCGCCGCCGCCGTGCTCGGGATCATGCGCGCGTTGCCGGTGCTGAAGCCCGCGGTCGAGGTTCACGGGCTGATCGCGGCGACCGAGAACATGCCCTCCGGCTCGGCGATCCGTCCGGGCGACGTCCTGCGCGCGATGAACGGCACGACGATCGAGATCGGCAACACCGACGCCGAGGGACGCCTGACGCTCGCCGATGGGCTCTGCTACGCCAACACGAGCATCCAGCCCGACGAGATCATCGACATGGCGACGCTCACCGGGGCGTGCGTCATCGCGCTCGGCCAGCTCTGCTCGGGGCTCATGACGAACAACCAGGCGCTGGCCAATCGGCTGCTGAAGGCCGCCGACGCGGCCGGCGAGCGGCTCTGGCAGCTCCCGCTGATCGACGAGTACCGCGACAACTTGAAGAGCGAGGTGGCCGACATCAACAACGTCGGCCCACGCGGCGGCGGCGCCATCACCGCGGGGCTGTTCCTGAAGGAATTCGCGGGCAAGACGCCGTGGGCGCACCTCGACATCGCGGGGCCGGCCTTCACCGAGAAGGATCTGCCGCTGGCCCCGAAGGGCGCCACTGGCTACGCGGTCCGGACGGTCCTGACCTACCTCGGAGACTAGCGCTGGGCGACGCGGTCGACCTGCACTCGCATACGACCGCGTCCGACGGCACGCTCGCCCCGCGCGAGCTGGTGCGGTTGGCCGCGCGCCACGGCGTCCGCGTCCTCGCCGTGACCGACCACGACTCCACGGGCGGTCTCGCCGAAGCGATGGACGAGGCGCGTCGCGTGCCCCCGCTCGAGATCGTCCCCGGTCTCGAGATCAACTGCGACGTTCCGGGCGCCGAGATCCACATTCTCGGCTACTGCCTGGACTGGGAAGCCCCGTGGTTCCAGGAGTTCCTCGGCGCCCAGCGCGAGGAGCGACGGCAGCGCGTGCACCGGATCGCGGCGCGGCTCGGCGAGCTCGGCATGCCGATCGATCCGGCCGAGGTCTTTGCCATCGTGAAGGAAGGCTCGGCCGGCCGCCCCCACGTGGCGCAGGTGATGGTCCACCATGGCTACGTGAAGTCGGTTCGCGAGGCGTTCGACCGGTACCTCTCGGCGAACGGCCCGGCGAACGTTCCGCGAAAACGGTTCACGCCCGTCGAGGCCGTTCGCCTCATCCGGCGCGCCCGCGGAGTACCGGTGCTCGCTCACCCCGGGCTCGCGAACCGCGACGAGCTGATCCCCGAGCTGGTCGAGGCGGGGCTCATGGGCATCGAGACGTTCTATCCCGAGCACTCGGCGGGCCAGACGTCGGCGTACCGCGCGATGTGCAGGCGCCTCGGTCTCGTCGCGACCGGGGGTTCTGACTTCCACGGCCCGAGCGTCGGGGGCGCGCGGCATCCGGGCCTTCAGCCCGTGCCGGAGAGCGCCTGGCGAGATCTGCGGAGCCGACTCGCGTCGCTGGCCGCCCAGCCGGGGGCTTCGATCCCGTGAGCGCCGTTCAGGCCCAGATCTTCGGCTTCAACGACTGCCAGGACACGCGCAAGGCGCAGCGCTTCTTCAAGGAGCGCGGCGTCTCCGTGCACTTCGTAGATTTGAACGAGCGCCCGGCCGCGCGCGGGGAGCTCCGGCGCTTCGCCGAGAAGTTCGGCGCCGCGGCGCTCATCGATCGCGACGGCGCGCGCTTCAAGGCGCTCGGCCTCCGCGTCGCGGGTGACTCGCCGGAGCGCCTGCTCGAGCGCGCGCTGACGGAGCCGCGCCTGCTCCGGACACCGCTCGTGCGCTGCGGCGGGCGCGTCGCGGTCGGCCACGCGCCCGAAACGTGGCAGGCGTGGATCGACGCGGCCAGGCAGGGCGTCGGAAAGCCGGCATGACGCCCCGGCCGTTCACGATCAAGGTCGACGACGCCGTGCTCGCGGATCTGCGGGCCCGTCTCGAGCGCGTGCGCTGGCCCGACGAGCCGCCCGACGCGGCATGGCGATTCGGTACGAGCGTCGCCTACATGAAGGAGCTGGTCGAATACTGGCGCGCGCGCTACGACTGGCGCGCCCACGAGGCGCGGCTGAATCGGCTGCGGCAGTTCACCGTGGCGCTCGACGGGATCGACGTGCACTTCATCCACGAGCCCGGCGTCGGTCCGGCGCCGATGCCGCTCCTGCTCTCTCACGGGTGGCCCGGATCGATCGTGGAGTTCGAGCGCATTCTCCCGATGCTGACCGATCCGGGCCGCTTCGGGGGCGACCCGGCCGACGCCTTCACCGTCGTGGCGCCGTCGCTGCCGGGCTACGGCTTCTCCTTCAAGCCGAATCAGCCGCGCTTCGGCGTGGAGGAGATCGCCGACACGTTCGCGCGCCTCATGACCGACGTGCTCGGCTACCGCCGTTTCGCCGCTCAGGGCGGCGACTGGGGGGCCTTCGTGACCTCGCGGCTCGGTCTGCAGTACCCGGAGCGCCTGGCGGGCATCCACCTGAACCTTCTCGCCGTGCGCCGCGACCCCGCCCTACCCGCGACGCCGACCGACGAGGAGCGCGCGTACATCACGCAGCTGCAGAGCTGGCTGCGCGAGGAAACGGGCTACCAGTGGATCCAGGGCACCAGGCCCCAGACGCTCGCCTACGGCCTCACCGATTCACCGGTCGGGCTCGCCGCATGGATCGTCGAGAAGTTCCGGACGTGGAGCGACTGCGGCGGCGACATCGAGCGGCGCTTCACCAAGGACACGCTCCTGACCAACGTGACCCTCTACTGGGTCACCGGCGCGATCAATTCGTCGTTCTGGCCGTACTACGCGCGCTTCCATCGCCCGTGGCCCATTCCCGACGGCCAGCGGATCACGGTGCCGACCGCCTACGCCGCGTTCCCGCGCGAGATCCTGCTGCCGCCGCGCGCGTGGGCCGAGCGCGCCTACAACATCCAGCGCTGGACCGTGATGCCGTCCGGCGGACACTTCGCCGCGCTCGAAGAACCCGAAGCGCTCGCCGCCGACATCCGCTCGTTCTTCCGCCCTCTCCGCTAGCTCCGCTCGGCGGTGGCACGCGGACAGGGCTCGGAGGCGGGCGGGGGTCGAGACGACCACGCGGCACGCGTTCGCTTACCCTTTGCGGCTGGGCTCCACCCGGGCGCTTGAGGCCCGCCGCCGCTCGCCGGGAACGGGTCCCTTCGACCCCCGCCCGCCCCAACGCCGGCCCCGCCACCGGCCGATTCTCGTCGGCGCGTAGATCCCAGAAGGCTGGGCGGAGTCCCCGGTCCAGAGCCCTGTCCGTGCGCCGCCGCCGAGCGGAGCTGGCGGAGAGGGCGGAAGATTGACGCGGGCGCGCGCCAGCTTCTCGACGACCCGCGCGAGCGCTCCGGGCTTGTTGCGGAGCCGCTTGGCGAACGCCGGCTCCTCGACGAAGCGAATCCGCGCCTTCCGCAGCGTCCGCTTGGCCGCGGCCGGGTTGTTCACGATCATGCGAATCTTCCCGCGCCCGGCCGCCTCGGCCGCGGCCAGCGAGAGAATGTTGACGCGCGCCGCGGCCAGCGCGCTGCTGATGCCGGCCAGAACGCCGGGCTTCGACTTGAGCGTCAGGACGAGCTGCGTGGTCTTGGGCATCGTGCGTCTCCTCCAATGCTTCAGTGAGCTGCACGCCTCCAGATATTGCGGCAACGCGTCTCGGTCACGAAGAGCGTCGACACGAGCGCACCGGCCGCCAGCCCCAAACATACGCCGAATGCGGTGCGATAGCCCGCCTCGGGATAGATCCGCACGCAATGGTCGGCGGCACGACGAGCACGGCTGTCCGGGCGCCGCCCATCGGCGGGTCAGCGCGTGTAGGCCGGGAACACGCGCTGCACGCAGGCCGGATCGTTCATCGCGAGCATCCCGGTGACGAGTCGGCGCGCGGCGCCGCGCACGGCCACGAACGTGATCTGGGCCGTCGCCACGACCCGACCGTCGGCGTGCGCCACGACGCTGGTCGCCTGATAGCGCGAGTCGTCGCCCCGCGGCCGCACCGCGGCGCGGGCGCCGCTGACCGTGACGGGTGCGCCGAACGGAGCGGGCCCGTGGAGCGACACGCGGAGCTCCGTCGTCATGCCCGATTCGCCGGTGGCGAGCGCGCCGAGCCAGAATGCGGTCTCGTCGAGCAGGGTCGTGAGCGCGGCGGGCGCGAGCGAGCCGTCGGCCCGACGGAACGGAGCACGGGGCTCCCACGTTCCCCCGACCGTGTCGGCGTCGAATCCGAGCCGGGCGCGCAACCCCAGGTCGTTGTCGGTCCCGCACGCGAAGCACGTCCGCGAGACGGGCAGAGGATACCCGCCGGCGGAGGCCGCGCCCCTCCCGTTGGTCGCGGCGTCGCCGGGGCTTCCGGCCGGCACGACGCGGCCCTCGACGAGGACATTCTTCGAGGACGGATCGGACAGGGCGAACGTGTGCGCCGAGTCCGCCTGGGCTCGCTGGAGCGCGAGCGGAATGCCGAGCGGGACGCGACGATGATAGGTACCCGAGACCTCGCGCGGCGCCGTCGCCTCCGCGAGCGCGTCGAAGACCGCGAGCACCGAGCCGCCGTGAGCCGTGTCGGGCAACCCCTGGAGCGCGGGATCGAGCGTCAGGATCAGATCGCGGCCGCTCACCTCGAGCGCGCGGCGAATCGTGGCGTCAATGGTGATCATGCGATAATTTTCCCGTGCCGTCGCCCATTTTAGCCGACAAGGCTTTCATCCGGGCGACGATCACCAACTTTTTCTTCTTCTTCGGTCTCAACTGCTTCATTCTCCTGCCGCTCTACATCGAGGGCGCCGGCGGGAGCGAGGTCGAGATCGGCCTCGTGATGGGCCTCTACAACGCGGTGGGCATTCTCTGCCAGCCGCTCGTCGGGCCCCTGGTCGATGCACTCGGCCGTCGGCCGTTCATGCTGCTGGGCACCGCCCTCGCCACCGCCGCGGCGCTTCTCGCGGCCCTCGCGCCGTCCATCCCGATGCTGGCCGTCGTGCGAGCGCTCCAGGGGATCGCCTTCTCCGCGTTCTTCGTCGCCAACTACTCGTACGTCATCGACCTGACTCCACCGGCCCGCCGCGGCTGGGCCCTCGGCATCTACGGCGTCGCGGGGCTCGTGGCGACCGCGGTCGCTCCGCTCATCGGCGAGGGGATGATTCGGCGCATGGGATTTCGGCCGCTCTTCTGCCTGGCCGCCGCCATGGCGGTCGCGGCGGCCGGATACGTCTGGAGCCTGCCGAGCGGGCGTCCGGGCGGACCGCTACCCCTAGCCGGGTCACTCTGGGAGCGCGGCGGTCTCGACGAGCTGCGGCATCGCCACATGGCCGTGACGCTGTTCTTCGGGCTCGGCGCCGGGACGATCTTCGTCTTCCTGCCGACCTTCGCCGACAGCCTCGGCGTGGAGACGCTGTCGCTCTTCTACACCGCGTTCGCCGTCTCGGCGATCGGCGTGCGGGTCTTCGGCGGTCGGCTGATCGACACGCACGGTCGGCGCGCGGTGATCGTCCCGTCGATGTTCGTGCAGACCGGCGCCACCGTGCTGCTGGCCCTGCTGGGCTTCGTCGTCAGCCGCACCAGTCTCACGCCGGTCGTCCCGGTGCTCTTCGTCGCCGGGCTGATGTCCGGGGGCGCCCACGGCCTTCTCTATCCGGGGCTCGCGGCGCTGGTGACGGATCACGCGCCGGAGGACCGGCGCGGCGTGATCATCGCCATGTTCAGCGCGGTCTTCCTGGTCGGGCAGACGGTCGGCTCGTTCGCGTTCGGCTATATCACCCACGCCATCGGCTACGCGTTCATGTGGACCATGCTCGCGTCGCTCCTGCTCCTGGGCGCGGCGCTCAGCATGTCGCTGACCGACCGTCGCGTCGCCTGAGCGGCGGCGCTATACTGGCGCCACCGTTTCACCAAGGGGAGCCAGCATGAACACGAGCGTCCGTCTCAGCGTGATCGCGCTGCTGGTCCTCGCAGCGCTCGGCGTGCCACGCCCGGCCGATCTGGCCCCCGACCGGCCCGAGGCCGCGCCGCCGAAGGCGACCGGCGCGCAGGAAGTGGAGGTGGTAGCGGTCCTGATCGACCAGAACACCCAGCAGCCGACGGTCGTGCTGCAGGGCAAGCGCGACAAGCGCTCGGTCGAGCTGGCCATCGGCCTGGCCGAGGCCACCGGAATCGCGGTGCCCCTCCAGGGCGTGACGCCGCCGCGGCCGCTCACGCACGACCTGTTCCTGACGCTCTTCGGCCGGCTCAAGGTGACGCTCACGCGCGTCGTCATCACCGACCTGCGTGACGACATCTTCTACGCGATCGTCTATCTCAACACCGGAGGGCCGGAGCTCCAGCTCGACGCGCGTCCGTCCGACGCGATCGCCCTGGCCATCCGCGCGAAGGCGCCGGTGCTCGTGGAGGAGCGCGTGTTCGACAAGGCCGGCGCCGGCGCGCTCCCGCGCCGCCCGTCGATCTGACGATCATGGCCGAGCCCGAGCGCACCGACCAGGAGTGGGCGCTCCAGCGGCGTCTGGAAGACGTCTTCAGCAAGCTGGGCGAGAAGTTCGGTGATCTCACCGGGCGCGTCGAGACGAAGATGCGCTCGACCGTCACCTTCGACGAGGTCGGGGGGCTCCGCCAGGCCAAGACGGGCCTCAAGGGGTTCGCGCTGGCGCTGAGCAATCCCGACCTGTACCGGTCGTGGGGCATCGACCCGCCGAAGGGCGTGCTGCTCTACGGCCCGCCGGGCACCGGGAAGTCGAAGCTCGCCCAGGCGGTGGCCACCGCGTCGAGCGCGATCTTCTACCACCTGAAGCTGATGAACCTCACCTCGAAGTTCGGCGCGAACACGGGTGACCTGCTCCAGGAGATTCTTCGCATCGCGATGGCCGAGGGCCCGGCGGTGCTGTTCCTCGACGAGGCCGAGGCGCTCTCGCTCGAGCATCTGCTCCCGCCGCCCCAGGCGCGGGAGGCGAGCGCCCGCCTGGTGGCCGCGCTCTGCGAGAAGCTCGACGGGCTCGGCACCGCCGCCCGGATCCTCGTCGTCGCCTCGACCACGCGGACCGACGCGCTCGACCCGGCGCTCGTCGCGCCGGGGCGGCTCGATCATCTCATCGAGATCCCGCTGCCCGATCCGGCCGCCCAGCAGGAGATCCTGGAGCTGGTGCGCGCCCGGACCGAGAAGACGGCCGGCCGCCCGCTCTTCGCGCGGATCGACTACGACAAGATCCTGCCGGTGATGGGCGGAATGAGCGGCGCCGACATCTCGGTGATCGTCCGGCGCGCGCTCGAGGTGAAGGTGCGGGGCGAGGCCGAGGGCGCGACCGCCGCGCCCGTCTCCACCGAGGATCTGCTGGACGCGATCGACAACTACAAGGGTGTCCGGGGGGTCGTGGAGAAGATCCGCTACGGCCAGTATCTCTAGGATGGAGCCGGACCCGGCGACGCCCGTCGCCTCCACCAGCATCCGTGTCCGGTACAAGGACACGGACTGCATGAAGGTCGTCTACTACGGCAATTACCTCACGTACTTCGAGGTCGGCCGCGTCGAGTTCCTCCGCCGGCAAGGGCTCGCGATGTCAGACGTCGATCAGCGAGTGCACCTCCCGGTCGTCGAGGCCCTCGTGCGCTTCCGCAAGCCGGCCCGGCTCGACGATCTCCTGGAGGTGCGCTGCTGGGTGAGCGAGCGCAAGCGCGCGAGCTTCCGGTTCGCGTACGAGATCCTGAACGAGGCCGGCGAATCGGTGGCCACCGGCTCGACGCTCCACGCATGCCAGGATCCCGCGACGAGCGCGCTGGTGGCGGTACCGTCCTGGCTCCGGGAGCGCATGCCGGTCGTTCCATCGAACTGAGCGGCCGCCCGTTGTATAATTCGTGATCGCCGCGCATGATCGAAGTCGAACGACTCACTAAACACTACGGCCCGGTCACGGCGATCAAGGACGTGTCCTTCAGCGTCGCGCCGGGCCAGATCGTGGGCTTCCTCGGACCCAACGGAGCCGGGAAGTCCACGACCATGCGCATTCTCTCTTGCTTCATGCCGGCCTCGAGCGGGTCGGCCCGGGTCGCCGGGCACGACGTGTTCCGCGAGTCCCTGGAAGTGCGGCGCCGGATCGGCTACCTGCCGGAAAACGTGCCCCTCTACACCGAGATGCGCGTCGGTCCCTACCTCGAGTTCGTGGCTGAAGTGAAAGGCGTGTCGCGGTCGGATCGGCGGCGCCGGGTCGCCGACGTGATGGACCGCTGCCGGGTCGACGACGTCCAGAACCGCCTGATCGGCACGCTCTCGAAGGGGTACCGTCAGCGCGTCGGTCTCGCGCAGGCGATCGTGAGCGATCCGGAGGTGCTCATCCTCGACGAGCCCACGATCGGTCTCGATCCCAGGCAGATCACGGAGATCCGGTCGCTCATCAAGTCCCTCGCCGGACAGCACACCGTGATCCTGTCGACCCATATCCTCCCGGAAGTCTCGATGGTGTGTAGCGGCGTCATCATCATCAACAAGGGGGCCGTCGTCGCCCAGGGGCCGATCGACAGCCTGGTCGACCAGTTCTTCCCCACGGCGCGCGTCGAGGTCGAGATCGTCGGTCCGCCGCCCGCCGTCCGCGACCGCATCCGTGGGATCTCCGGTGTCCTGTCGGTCGAGGACCAGATGGTCGCGAACGGCGCCGCCCGGTACGTCGTGGAAGCCGCGCGCGGCCGCGACGTGCGCGCCGAGATCTTCAAGCTGGCCGCGCAGCAGCAATGGGATCTGCTGGAGCTCAGGCGAGTGGGCATGACGCTCGAGGAAGTGTTCATCCGGATCGTGGCGGGCGAGGAAGGCGGCGAGGCTGGCGCGGCCGCGGCGGAGGCCGGGGCGTGAAGATCTGGCCGATCTTCAAGAAGGAGATGCGTCTCTACGCCACGTCGCCCATCGCCTACGTCGTGTTCTTCATTTTCCTGGTGGTCATGGGCTGGTTCTTCTCGCAGATCCTCAACTACTTCGCGATGGCGTCGATGCGCTCCGCGATGAACCCGTCGATGGGCCGCGACCTCAACGTCACCGAGAGCGTCATGCGACCGCTCTTCGGGAACATCTCGGTCATCCTCGTCCTCGCGCTGATGCCGTTCCTCACCATGCGGCTTCTCGCCGAGGAGCGCCAGACCGGCACCATCGAGCTGCTCCTGACGTACCCGGTGCGTGACTGGGAAGTCCTGCTCGGCAAGTATCTGGCCGTCTTCGGGCTCTACACGGTGCTCATCGCGCTCACGCTGCTCTACCCGCTGATGCTCGCCTATTTCGCGCGCCTCGAGTGGGGAACGGTGCTCAGCGGCTACCTCGGCCTCCTGCTGATGGGCTCGTCGTTCCTGGCGGTCGGGCTGTTCGCCTCGTCGCTCACCGTGAGCCAGATCGTGGCCGCCGCTTGGACGTTCGGTATCCTGCTGCTGCTCTGGGTGATCGGCTGGGGCGCCGATACGCTCGGCGGCACCTGGGGCAAGGTGCTGCAGCACCTGTCGACCATGGAGCACAACGACAACTTCGCCAAGGGCGTCCTCGACACGAAGGACGTCCTCTACTACGTGAACCTGACGCTCCTCGCGCTGTTTCTCGCCTATCGCTCGGTCGAAGCGCGGCGGTGGAAGGGATGATCCGGCGACTCCTCGACTGGGGCGGCTACCTCGGCCTCGGGGTGCTGCTGGCCACGGCGATTCTGACGTTCCGGTATCCGGCGTGGATGACGCGGCCCCGCTGGTGGACGCTCCTGGCCGCGGGCGTGCTGCTGGTCCTGGCGTCGTTGCTCGCCAGGGTCGAGGACTTCCGCGGCCTCTTCGGGCACCGGACGACGAAATACGGCGCGAACACGGCCGTGGCGATCGCGCTGGTGCTCGGGGTCACCGTGGTCGTGCAGGCGCTGTCATTCCAGCACAGCGCGCGCAAGGACCTCACCGAGAACAAGCGGTTCAGCCTCTCGCCCCAGACCATCCAGCTGCTGCGCGGCCTCAAGACCGATGTGAACGCGGTCGCTTTCTATCGCGGCGATCAGCCCGGCAAGCCCGTGGCCGAGGACCTGCTCAAGCAGTACGCCCGGTACTCGAACGGGAAGCTCACGTGGAAGAGCGTCGACCCCGACCGCGAGCCGGGCCTCGCCCGCCGCTACGGCGTCGAGTCGTACGGCACGATCGTGCTCGAGACCAAGGCGAAGTCGGAGAAGGTGCTCGACGCGGAGGAAGAAAAGCTCACGAACGGGCTCGTCAAGGTCACGCGGGAAGGCAAGCGCGTCGTCTACGTGGTGCAGGGCCACGGCGAGGCCGAGGTCGCGAACACCGAGCGCCCGGGCTTCAGCGAAGCGAAGTCCGCGATGGAGAAGTCGAACTACGAGGTGAAGCCCCTGGTCCTGGCGCGCGAGGGCAAGGTGCCGGCCGACGCCGTGGTCGTCATTCTCCCCGGGCCGCGCAACGACCTGTTCCCGCCCGAGCTCGAGGCTCTCGACACGTACATCGGCCGCGGCGGCAAGGTGCTCGCGATGGTGAACCCCTTCCAGAACGAGGGGTTCAAGAAGTACCTGGTGAAGTACGGGTTCCAGCTCGACGACGACCTCGTCATCGAGACGAACCCGATCGGGCGGCTCTTCGGCATCGGGCCGGAGGTGCCGATCGTCCAGCAGTACGAGTCCCATCCGATCACCCGCGACATGGGTGGAGTCACCACGCTCTTTCCGCTCACCCGGTCGGTCGCCGCGCTCAAGACCCCTCCCAAGGGCGTCAACGTCCAGCTGCTCGCCCGCACCAGCCCGGAGAGCTGGGGCGAAACCAACCGCGCGGACCTCGAGCGCGGCGTGGCGAAGCCGGATCCCCAGGACCTCAAGGGGCCGCTCGCCGTCGCCGCGGTCGCGACGATCGAGAAGGCCCGCATTGTCGTGTACGGCACGTCGAACATCGCCGCGAACCAGTTTCTGAACATCCAGGGCAACCGCGACTTCTTCCTCAATACCGTGAGCTGGCTCGCCGAAGAGGAAGACCAGATCTCGATCCGCCCCATGGACGTGAAGCAAACGCCGGTGTTCATGAGCGAGAACCAGGCGAAGGCTGTCTTCTTCCTGCCGGTGGTGGTTCTGCCGGCGCTCGTGCTCGCCGGCGGCATCGCCGCGGTCGTTCGCCGCCGCGCGGCGAACTAGCCCAGCCGATGCGCTGGCAGTCGACCGCGGTCCTGGCCGTCATTCTGATCGCGCTCGGC
>QHSM01000769.1 GCA_003221595.1 Candidatus Rokuibacteriota bacterium
ATCGAGGACGGCCCCGCGCTTCTTGCTGCCCTCGAGCACCGCCCGGACCACGGGCTCCGGGATCGCGTCCCAGATGCTGTCCGGGTGGGAGCGCGGCAGCGGCAGCATCCAGCACAGCGTGGCTCCACGCGGCCGCACGACCTGACCCACCTTCCGGAAGCGCAGGAGATAGTTCACACGGTTGTCCCAGCGCTCCCGCGATCGTGTCTGGGCCCAGAAGCCGCGCGACTGAAGGCGCCAGCCGGTGCGACGGAGCCAGCCGATGACGAGTGCGTCCATCCCCACCCACTCGGCGCCGTCGTGGCGATCGCCGATCACCAGCCAGAGATCGCCGTCGGGCGCGAGGACGCGCCTCCATTCAGGCCCGAAGCCCACGGCCAGCTCCTGCGCATACCGCTCGGCCGAGGAACGCCCCTGCCCTCTCACCCAGTACGGCGGGGACGTCAGGATCACGCCGACGCTCCCCGACGCGATCGGATGGAGGCAGTGGCTGTCCCCGCGGAACAGGCGCAGCCGCCCATCGCGGCTCTCGTAGCGGGTCATGTCGGGACGTGCAGGTCCTGCCGCGGCGCCGGGCATCAGCGTGGAGAAGAGAAAGGGGCGGTTGCCGCGGCGGCCGTCACGGATCGATCGCCCGCGAGATCCGCAGGGCGCAGCCATATGAAAACGAGCGCTCCGAGCAGCAGGGCGAGCGTGACGTGGCCGAACGCCATCCCCCACCCGAGCACGCTGGCGCCGCCGAAGAGATCGAGCGTCGCGCCGAGCGCCAGCGGCCCCAGAAAGCCTCCGGCATAGCCGAGCGTCGAGTGGACGGCCAGGGTCGCGCCCCGCCGGCCTGGCTCGGCGCTGCCGGCACTCCCCGCCGTCAGCGAAGAGGAGTCCGACCAGATCAGCATCGCGTACAGCAGAATGAGCGCGGCGACGCCCGCGTACGGCAGCGCCGCGCTGAAGCCAACCCCCGCCGCCAGCGCGCCCGAGGTGAGCATCGTGCCCAGGATGAAGCGGCGGCGACCGAACCGGATGGCGAGCTCGTTGCCCCACACGCTGGCCCACACGCCGACAAGGCCCATCACGCTGGCGACGGTGGCGGGCGCGAGCGGCGTCCACGCCCCGGGAGTCCGGGCCGCGGCGAATGTGAGGAAGGTGACGACCCACCCGCGCAGCGCGGACATCTCCCAGGTGTGCACGCAGTACGCGACCGAGTAAGCGAGCGCCGACCGGTTGCGGAGAATCGGCCGGAAGTCGAGCAGGCCGCCGCGCGGACCCGCGGCAGCCCTGACCGGTCGGGCCGGCAGGGCAATCAGTACGAAGACGAATGCCGACGCGGCGCCGAGCGCGCCCGGCACCAGTGCCCACTGCCAGCCGAGCCACGCATTCACCGCTCCGGCCACCCCGAACGAGAGTGCCCCACTGACGCCGACGGCTGCCGCGTGCGCCGCGACGGCTCTCGACTGCTGCGGGCCCTCCGCCGCGTCGCTCAATGCCTTGAGGCCCGGCATGTAGCTGCCGGCCCATCCGGCGCCCATCAGCGCCCGGAATGCCAGCGCCGACCAGAAGCCGTTCGCCGCCCACGCGAACCCGGCGAACGCGACCGCGGTCAGCGCAACGGAGCCAAGATAGATGCGCTTGGGATCCACGCGATCGGTCAGCGACGACAGCAGCGGCACCGCAAGTGTGTACGCCGCGTAGTAGATCCCGCTGATCCAACCCGCTTGGGTGTTCGTGAGCGACCAGGCGGCGATCAGCGTCGGCAGTGTTCGTCGCGACGACCAGGACGCTCACCACCGCGAGGCTCGCCGCGAGCGCTCCGAACAGGGCTTCGTAGCTTCCGAGCGCACCGTACAGCAACGACGCACCGATCGGCGCCAGGGCGCGGGCACCGTTGGCGCCCAGGGCCAGTGCGCCGCTGATGCTCCCGTAATGCGCGCGACCGAAGATGTCCGAGACCATGTTCGCTCGCGCGAGCGTCGACATGCCGTTCGCCGCGCCGAGCAAGAAGATGATCGGGATGACCGTGGGCACGTGCCCGAGCATCGCGAGCAATCCGGTGCCCACGAACTGGGCGATGAAGATGCCGGCGACGATGGATCGCGCGCCGAGCCATGCGGCGATCGGGACGAACGCGAGGCGCCCGGCCACCTGCATCGCGCCGATCCACCCGACAATCGCCGCGGCGAGCGCGGCGGTATACCCGTACTGTGCGAGATACGGAATCAGATGCACCGTACCCGACGTGTGGGCGAAGTTACTCACGAAGAAGGCGACCGCGAGGACCCAGAACAGCGGGTAGCGCAGAGCGGCGCTCAGCGACAGCCCGGGAATCATCGGAGCGCTTTCGGGGCGTGCGGCGCCACGGCGACCGGTGAGATGCGCCGGCGGTCGAAGGAGGAGCGCGTGAAGAGGAATGGTCGTGACGGCGAGAACCGTCGACAAGACGACGAGCGCCTGACGCCATCCCACCTTCGCGAGCAGCCATGCTTCGATCGGCATGAAGATCGTGCTCGCGAACCCGGCGACCAGGGTCACCACGAGCAACGCTCGCTCCCGTCCCGTCGGAAACCACTGCACGACGGCCGCGAACGCCGGCTCGTAGAGCGTCGCGGCCATGGCGATCCCCATGAGCGCCCAGACCGCGTACAGCGCGGCGACTGTCTCGACCTGCGACCAGGCGAAGGCCAGCATGGTCGTCAGGCAGGAGCCGAGCGTCATGAGCAGCCGCGCGCCGCGGTTGTCGAGCCACCGTCCCACCGGTACCCCCGCCAGGCCGGCGACCGCGAGGCCGACCGAGAACGCCCCGGTCACCGCGACGCGGGATGCCCCGAGGTCTCGTTCCATGGCCGACAGGAACACCGGGAAGCCGTAGTAGATGATTCCCCAGGTGATCGTCTCGGTCACGCAGAGCGTCGCGACGATAATCCAGCCGTAGTAAGGGCGGGACACGGTGCGGTCGTTCGGGTCACCGTCTCCGGGGTGCCGATAACGAAGCGGTGACGACGACGGGTTCGCTGCCGCAGCAGCTCGTCGCGCCACCCGGCTCAGTGGCGCACTGGTTACCCGCCGTCGACGAGCAGACACCGGTCTCGGGTAGCGTCAGCTCGACGCGTCGTGCGGCCTCCAGATCGCCCACCAGCGCTGCGACGACGGACCGGACCTGCTCGTACCCCGTCAGCATGAGGAACGTCGGAGCCCGCCCGTAGCTCTTCATGCCGACGACGTAGAAGCCCGATTCGGGATGGCTGAGCTCGTCGACCCCGTGCGGCGGCAC
>QHSM01000114.1 GCA_003221595.1 Candidatus Rokuibacteriota bacterium
GGCACGCTCTACTGCAGCGACGACGGCAATCACACCGTGCGGCGGTTCACCCCGCAAGGGAAGCTCCTGATGACCCTCGGGACCATGAACACGCCGTCGGACACCGGCTACGACGGCAAGAACACCGCGACCGTCAAGAAGCCCGGCGCGCCCTTCAACCGGCCGACGAATCTCGCGGTCGGTCCCCGGGGCGATCTTTACGTGTCCGACGGCTACGGAAACTGCCGCGTCCACCTCTTCTCGCCCAACGGCGAGCTGAAGCGGTCGTGGGGCGTGCCCGGCCAGGGCCCCGGCGAGTTCTTCCTGCCCCACGGCATCGCCGTAGCCGCCGACGGCCGCGTTTTCGTCTGCGACCGCGAGAACGATCGCATCCAGATCTTCAGCCCCGACGGCGAGTACCTCGCTGAGTGGACCGACACGCGACGCCCGACGCACATCGTGTTCGACGGCCAGGGCCGCGCGTACGTGTCGGAGCTCTGGTGGCAGCCGGGCCAGACGTCGGGACGGTACGGACCGGCGGGGGACATCAAATCAGGGCGCGTCAGCGTCTACGACCGGGACGGCCGAGTGATCGCCCGGTGGGGCGGGCCGGATCCTGTCGCGGCCGGCAGCTTCGCGGCGCCGCACGGCATCGCGGTCGACGCGCAGGGCAGCGTGTACGTGAGCGAGGTGACGTGGACGTTCGCGGGAAGCCGCGGCCACGTTCCCGAGAACTGCCACAGCTTCCAGAAGTTCGCGCCGAAGTCCTGACGATCGCGGCGCGGCTCGGATCGGCGGCCTGCCGCCGGTTCGAGCCGCCGCCCGCTTCTCGCTAGCCGCCGAATTCGGCCCGCAGCATCACCGCCGCCGCGACCATCGATTTCAGCTTGGCGAAGGCGACATCCCGCGGAAGGTACTTCATCCCGCAATCCGGCGCGAGGACGACGCGCTCGGGCCTCACGTGGGGCAGCGCGCGCTTGACTCGCCCCACGATCGTCTCGGGCGCCTCGACCGCCGGGTCGTCGAGGTCGAGGCAGCCGAGCAGGATCGACTTCCCCTCGAGCTTCGCCAGCACGGAGCAGTCGAGCCCGGACTGCGCCGTCTCGATCGAGATCTGGCGAACCGGGGAGCCCGCCAGCTCCGGGAGGAACGAGTAGCCCGACGGTCGCTGGTGGATGATCGCCGCGTAGCCGAAGCAGATGTGCACGGCCGACGTGCCCGTGACGCCCTCGAGGGCGCGGTTGAGCGCCCGGAGCCCGAAGTCGCGCGCCTTCTCGGGCCGCGCCTGCATGTACGGCTCGTCGACCTGCACGATGTCGGCTCCGGCGGCGAAGAGATCGCGGATCTCCTCGTTCACCGCCGCCGCGTAGTCCATCGCCGCCGCCGCTTCGCTCGAATAATGATCGTTCTGGGCCTGCTGCGACATCGTGAAAGGCCCGGGCACCGTCATCTTGATCGTCCGCTTCGTGTGGGCCCGGAGAAACTCCACGTCCTCGACCAGGACCGGCCGGCGCCGGCGGATCGGGCCGACGATGCGCGGCACCGGATTGGGATGGCCGGAGCGATCGAGAGCGGTACCGGGGTTGTCGATGTCGACTCCCTCGAGGGCCGTCGCGAACCGATTGGAATAGCTCTCGCGCCGAATCTCGCCGTCGGTGATGATGTCGAGGCCCGCTTCCTCCTGGGCGCGAATCGCCAGGACCGTCGCGTCGTTCTGCGCCTCGGCAAGCCACGGCTCGGCGACGCGCCACAGCTCCCGTGCGCGGACGCGCGGCGGGAAACGGCCGGCGAGCCGCTGCCGATCGATCAGCCATTCCGGCTGCGGGTAGCTGCCGACGAGGGTGGTCGGGAAGAGCATGGCGGGCGTCAGAATCGCGCCCGCCGCGGCCTGCGTCAAGCCACGACGAAGTGGAGCGGCTGGCGTCCTACTCGCCGCTCGCGCGCGGGTGCTCGAGGCCGGAGCGGCTCATGCGCCGGCCCGTCGCTCTCAGGCGTCTGACGAGATCGTAGAGCGCGCTCTTGCCGCCGCGATAGCCGGCGTCCCGGATGCGCCGGAGGATGTCGGCGCTCGAGAGCTCGGGCTCGTCGCGGAGCCACTCGACGATCGACGGCGCGTAGCGCGCGACGGTCGACGGGCGCCCGGCGCCGCGACCTGCGGGAGCGGGCGTCACATTTTCCATGTCCGAATTCCAGAGCAAATTCGATACCGGAATCTGGTTCTCAGAAGATCAGCAACTTCTGAGGCACTGAGGAGGATGGGTCCCGATCAGTTCCGCACCCATCGATCAAAGTTGGGCACCCCCGACACCGAGGGGATTTCCGGTAACGCGACGATCCGGAAGCCCCGCGGCGCGACTACTTCGCGCTGGCGGTGAACCGGTCAGGGAACTGCTCGGCGATCGCTACGGCGAGCGGATCGGCGATCATCTGCATGTGGCCGGCGGCGGCGCGCATGGCCGTGTACGCGCCGGCCTGGTCCTTCGCGGCCTGGGCGTCCACGACGCTCTTGAGCGTGATGACGTGATGCTTCACGAGATCGGCCACGACCTGCTTGGCCTTTGGATTCCTTTCCGCGTGGGACTCCGGGCGCGGGCTGCTACCATCGAGCGGCGTGGCGACGCGCTGGTTCCTGCTCGCGATTCTCACCGGCTCGTACGGAGCCGGCGCATTCGGGATGCTGGGAATCTCGCCCTTGTCACCGAGCCTGGTGGCCGGCTTCGGTCTGACCCGCCTGCAGGTGGCGCTGATGGTTCCGTCGATCTATCTGGGCGGGCTTCTCTTCTCGCTGCCCGCCGGACGGCTCGCCGATCGCGTGGGCGTACGGCCGAGCTTGCTCGGGGGACTCGTCGTCGGCGCCGCTGGGCTCGCGGCGGGAGCCACGGCGCCCACGTTTCCCGCGTTCCTCTTCTGCCTGTTCGTCGCCGGCTCGGGATGGAGCGTCGTGAATCCGGCGCTCGGCAAGGCCATCATGGATCTCTTCCCCGCGCCCGAGCGGGGCATGGCGATGGGCATCAAGCAGATGGGGCTCACGCTGGGCGGCATCGCCTCGGCGCTGGTCCTGCCGCGCGTCGCCGCGACGCTGGGCTGGCGCGCCGCCGTCGCGCTGTCCGGCGCCGTCGTCGCCCTCGCCGTCTCCTTCATCTGGCGCCCGCTCGGCGGTCTCGGTCGCGGCGCGCCGGCGGTCGCTCCGACGCTGGTCGCGACACCGAGCGACTGGTCGTGGGCGCGGCGCCCGCCAATCCTCGCCTTCTTCGCGAGCGGGCTGATTCTCGGGATGGTGCAGGCGGCGGTGCTGAGCTATCTACCGCTCTACACGGTCCAGGCGCTCGGCTTCGACGCGATCGGCGCCGGACTCCTCGTCGCGTGCTCTCAGGCCGGCGGCGCGGTGTCGCGCCTGGCTCTCGGGGTCGCGAGCGATCGCTGGCTCGCGGAGCGGCGATCGGTGTGGCTCGCGCTCACCGGCTGCGTCGGCGCCGCGACGTTCGCCGGCTATGCCTTCTGGCCCGTCTCGGCGCCGCTCGGCGCCGGCGCGCTGGCTTTTGCGACCGGGGTGGGCGCCTACGGCTGGGTGGGCGTGTTCTTCGTCATCAGCGCGGAGCTGGGCGGGGTCCGGAGGGTGGGTCTGCTGAGCGGCGCGGCCTTCGCGTCGATCGTCGTGGGGCTACTGATCGGTCCTGCGGTCTTCGGGGTGCTGCTCGACCACTGGGACTCGTACGCCGTGCCCTGGGTGGTCTTCGCGGCGCTGGCGACGCTGGTCACGACCGCCACGCTCCTGGCCGGACCGGCGATCGATCGCGAGCGGCGCTAGGCGAGATACCGGCGCGCGAGTCCCTCCGCGTACGTCGTCAGGAGCCGGTGCATCTCGCGCATCGCGTCCTCGGCGGCCCGGCGGTCGTCTGCAGTGACGAGGTGCTTGAGGATCGTCTTCTTCGTCTCGCCCGACTCCTCCTGCTCGACCGCCTCGTGGACCGTGTAGTTCTGGCCGCCCCACTCCGGCCGCACGCCGTAGTGCTCGACGAGGGCGCGCCCGACGGTGCGCGCGATCTCGACCACTTCTTCCTCGAGGAGCGCCGTCGCGCAGAGCGCGGCGCTCCACGGCCGCACGTGCGCCAGCTCCTGGAAGAAGGCGACGATCGCCGCCATCTCCGGAACGGGCACGATGCGGTCGTACGCGTCGCGCGAGTAGCCGAGGTCGTCGCCGATTCGCCGGAACAGCTCGTCGTGATCGGGCGTTGCGCCGACGCGGCCGCTCAGGTAGCCGAGGTCTTCGACCAGCAGGTGGCGGGCGCAGTCCTTGCGGACCTCGAAGTCGTCGCAGCGCGTGTGAATGCCGCTGAAGATCCGCGGAAACCAGGCGATCAGCAGGTAGTGCTGGGCGATGTGGGCCCAGACCTGCTCGCGGGTCAAGGCGCCGGCGGCGAAGCGCTTGAAGTACTCCGAGGCCCGGAAGGGGCTCCGCGCCAGGAGCTCGCCCGTCAGCGCATCGAACCACTCCTCGGTCGTCATGGCGGCAGGAGTATAGCAAGAGGTGCGCACGGCGGCTCGCATCGCCGGGCGCGCGCGCGTATGATCCGAGCCATGGACACCCGAATTCGTGTCGGTACGAGCGAAGGGCTCTGGGAGATCGACGGAGACCGGGTGGGGGCCATGGCGCTCTCCGGCAAGCCTCTCACCGCGGTCGCCGCCGACGCTGGCCGCACCTGGGCCATCGTCGACGGGCGCACGCTGTGGGAGGAATCGGAGCGGGGCTGGGAGGAGCGCGCCCCGATCGAGGGGCTGGCCGCGACGTGCCTGGCGGCGACGTCCGCCGGGCTCCTGGTCGGCACCGAGCAGGCGCACCTCCTCACGCTGACGGGCAACGCGCTCGAGCCGGTCGAGGCGTTCGACGCCACCGAGGGGCGAGACACGTGGTACACGCCATGGGGAGACCCTGCCGACGTCCGCTCGATCGCGAGCGCGGTCGACGGGACCATCCACGTGAACGTCCACGTCGGCGGCGTCGCGCGCTCGCGCGACCGCGGACGCTCCTGGGCGCCGACAGTGGACATCGAGAACGACGTGCACCAGGTTCTGGCCCATCCCACGCGCGGCGACGTCGTGCTGGTCGCCTCGGCCGAGGGCTTCGGCGTGAGCCGGGACGGCGGCGGCTCCTGGCAGCTCGTCACTGCCGGCCTCCACGCGCACTACCTGCGCGCCGTCGCCGTGGCGGACGACATCGTGCTCGTCTCGGCCTCGACGGGACCGGGCGGCCGCCGCTCCGCGCTCTACCGCAAGCGCCTGGACGGTGACGACGCCTTCGAGCGCTGCCGCGACGGGCTTCCGGCCTGGTTCGACGCGAACATCGACACCGCCTGCCTGGCCGCCGCCGGGCCCGTCGTCGTCTTCGGCACCGAGGACGGCCGCGTTTTCCAGTCGCTCGATGGTGGAGCGCGGTGGCAGATGCGCGCCAAGGGATTGCCATCCGTCACGAGCGTCACGCTGAGGTAACCGGCATGCGACGCCTCGTCTCCACGATGACGCTCGGCCTGGTGCTCACCGGCTGGGTCGCGGCCTCGGCGCAGATGTGGGCGCCCGAGAGCCTCGATCGTTTCTTCCGACTCGAATGGCAGGTGAAGCAGGCGCGCAAGGGACCGATGATCGAAGGTTACGTCTACAACTTCGGCGCGCAGAACGCCGACCACCTCCGGCTCCAGATCGACCGGCTCGACAGCGCCGGCGGTGTCGTCGGCACCTCGACGGTCTGGGTGCTCGGCGAGGTCCCCAAGAATAACCGGGCGTACTTCGGCGCGTCGGTCGGCGACGCGGCGAGCTACCGGGTGCAGGTGCTGTCGTTCGACTGGGCGTGCAACGGCGGCAGCGGCGGCATGTAGCCGCCGTCAGTCGGCGGGCTCGACGGCGACGCCGCTCCGCATATCGCGCGCTCTCGACGTCGGCCGGGCGCGGGCAATCAGCAAGGCGGCGGCGGCCCCCGACGCGTCGATGACGACGTCCCGCAGGCTGCCGGTACGCGAGGGAATGAATGCCTGGTGAGCCTCGTCGGCCAGCGCGCACGCCAGACACACGAGGAGCGCGATCCAGGTGGCGCGGACCGGTCGTCCCGCTCGCGCAGCGATTGCCCAGAACCAGAGCAGCGCGAGCAGCGCGTACTCGGCGACGTGCGTGAGCTTGCGCAGCACTATGTGCGTCGCGTGGAGCTGAGCGTTGGACGCGCCGGGCGCCAGCTTCTTGAGCAGGGGCAGGATGAACGGCGCGGTGTTGGTGGTCGCGAAGTACGCCGTGCCCAGAAAGAGGACGACCCCGAGCCAGATCACCGCGAGCGCGTAGCGGGTCGGGGTCATGTGTTGCCAGCATACTCCCCGAGGCGCGACCGCGCACGCGGAGACCGCCGGCCCGAGCGAATTGTTCGATCGAGGCCCCTTAGCTGGCCGCCGACACTCCTGCCGCCTTGGCGGCTTTCTGGAAATCGCTCTCGGTGAACCCGTAGAGGTGCGCGCCGCCCATGAAGATCTGGGCCGCGACCTCCCGCGGAACGTTCTTCAGGAGATTGGTCGAGACGTACGGGAAGTTGGAGTCGAAGTGCGGATAGTCGGTCGAGATGCACATCCGGTCGGCGCCGAGCAGCCCGGCCGTCGCCTCGATCTCCGGCTCGCTCCCCTCCACCGCCGCCCAGCAGTTGCGCCGGAAGTACTCCCGGGGCGTGAGCGAGAGGTACGGAGCGTGCGAGTCGCGGTATTGCGGATAGTCCCACTCGATGCGGGACAGGAGGCCGGGCGCCCAGGAGTTCTGGGCCTCCAGGAAGCCGACTCTGAGCTTGGGATGGAACTCGAAGACGCCGCCGATGATCATCGCGATCAGCGCCTGCTGCATCTCGATCCAGTGGCTCGCGACGTGCCGATAGAAGCGGTTCTCGCCGTACAGGTGGTTGAAGTACGAGTACCAGGCGCCGGTGCCTTCGTGGAATCCCCAGGTGACGTTGAGCTCCTCGTGCAGGCTGTAGAGAGGATCCCAGTAGTTCGAGTGCCAGTAGTGGCCGTTCACGAGATTCGGCCGGATGAACGACCCGACGGCGCCCATCTCCTTCACGCAGCGGACCAGCTCGCGAGAGGCCAGGTGCACGTCGTGCACCGGCAGCATCGCCACGAATTTCAACCGCTCCGGGCTGAACTGGCAGAACTCGTGGATCCAGTTGTTGTAGGCCTGGCACAGAGCCAGCGAGAGCTGGGGATCGAGATTGTCGCGAGCGATCAGGGAGAGGCCGGTCGTCGGAAACAGCACCGCGATGTCGACCCCCTCCATCGCCATGCCGATCACCTGGGCCTCGGCGTTGTACTTGCGCTCGATCGCGAAGTCGAGCCGGCCGGTATCGGCCAGACGAGATCCGGAGAGCGGCTGCGTGCTGTGCGTGCCGCCCGCGCGGTTGCGTTTCCGGTATTGCTGCA
>QHSM01000774.1 GCA_003221595.1 Candidatus Rokuibacteriota bacterium
AGCGGGCGTGGTCACGGAGATCGTGGAGTAGCGCATGGCAACCTTGGCCGCTGATCAAAAAATCCGGATCCGACTGAAAGCCTACGACCACCAGCTGCTCGATCGGTCGGTCAAGGAGATCGTGGAGACCGTGCGCCGGACGGGCGCGCGCGTGGCCGGCCCGGTCCTGCTGCCCACCGTGATCAACCGCTGGACGGTGCTGCGAAGCCCGCACGTCGACAAGACGTCCCGCGAGCAGTTCGAGATGCGGACGCACAAGCGTCTGCTGGACATCATGGATCCAACGCCGCAGACGGTCGACTCGCTCATGAAGCTCGATCTGCCGGCCGGCGTCGACGTCGAAATCAAGTTGTGAGGCAGAAGGTCAGGGGCTAGCGATGGCGCGCAAAGAGGGATTGATCGGGCGGAAGGTCGGGATGACGCAGGTGTTCGCCGAAGACGGCAGCCAGGTGCCGGTGACCGTCATCGAGGCGGGGCCCTGCACGGTCATCGGGATCCGGACGACCGAATCGCACGGGTACGACGCGCTCCAGCTCGGCTTCGGCGAGAAGAAGAAGAACGTGTCGAAGCCCGCCGCGGGGCTGTTCAAGAAGGTGAACGTGACGCCGATGCGAGTGGTCCGAGAGGTCCGGCTCGAGAAGACCGAGAAGCTCGAGGGCTACCAGCTCGGGCAGGCGCTGACGGTCGAGATGTTCGCGCCCGGCGAGCTGGTCGACGTCGTCGGGGTGACGAAGGGCAAGGGGTTCCAGGGCGGCGTCAAGCGTTACGGCTGGTACGGCGGTGACGCCACGCACGGCTCGATGTTCCACCGCGCCCCCGGCTCGATCGGCGCATCGTCGGATCCCTCGCGCGTGTGGCCGGGTCACCACATGCCCGGGCGCATGGGCGGCGACCGGCGGACCGTGCTGAACCTGAGCGTCGTCCGCGTGATGGCGGAGCAGAACATCGTCCTGGTACGGGGCGCGGTGCCCGGCGCCAACGGGTCGCTGGTCATGCTGCGTAAGTCCGTGAAGACGAAGAAGGCGCAGCCGGCCCAGCAGAAGGTCGCGGAAAAGAAATAGCGATGCCAAGCGTGCAGGTCCTGGACGCGAAGGGAAAGCAGGCCGGCTCGCTCGAGCTGAAGGCGGACGTCTTCGGCTCCGAGGTGCGCGCGCCGTTGCTCCATCAGGCGGTGACGCGAGAGCTCGCCGACCGCCGGGCCGGCACTCACGACACCCGGGGACGGAGCGAGGTGTCGGGAGGCGGCCGCAAGCCGTGGAAGCAAAAGGGGACCGGCCGCGCCCGCCAGGGCTCGAGCCGGGCCGTGCAGTGGAAGGGCGGCGGCAAGCCGTTCGGCCCGACGCCGCGGAGCTACGCCAAGGACATGCCGCGAGAGATGCGGCGGGCGTCCCTGCGCGCCGCGGTCTCGGCCAAGATCGCGGCCGGCCAGCTCTCGGCGGTCGAGGCGATCGACGCCCGCGACGGCAAGACCAAGTCGCTGGTCACGGCCCTGGCCGCGCTCGGGATCGCGAAGGAGCCGACGCTGCTCGTCGTGCGCGAGCTGGCCGAGGGCCTGACGCGCGCCGCGCGCAACGTGCCATGGCTGACCGTCGAGACGCCGCTGCACGTGTCCGTCTATCAGCTGCTGCACGCCCATCGCGTGCTGTTCGAGCGCGCCGGCCTCGTGGCGCTCGAGGAGGCGCTGGCCCGATGAGCCGGACACCGCGCGAGATCCTGATCCGGCCGCTGATGACGGAAAAGAGCATGCGGCAGAAGGAAGAGCTGAACACCGTGACCTTCCGCGTCCGGCCGGACGCCAACAAGGTCGAGATCCGGTCGGCGGTCGAAGCCGTGTTCAACGTCAAGGTGACCTCGGTCCGGACGGCCTCGTTCGAGGGAAAGATGAAGCGGATGGGTCGCGCGGAAGGGCGGCGTTCCGACTGGAAGAAGGCGGTCGTGACGCTCGCCCCCGGCCACAAGATCGAACTCGTCGAGGGGGCGTAGCGCATGGCTATCCGGACCGTCAAGCCGACGTCGCCCGCGCGGCGCTACCTGACGTACGTCACGTACGACGACATCACGAAGCAGGAGCCCGAGAAGAGCCTCCTGCGTCCCAAGCGGCGGACGAACGGCCGGAGCGGCGGCGGGGCCAAGCAGATGATGCGGGTGGTCGATTTCCGTCGCGAGAAGTACGGTATTCCGGCGCGGGTCGCCGCGATCGAATACGACCCGAATCGCTCGGCGCGGCTGGCCCTGCTCTACTACCGGGACGGCGAGAAGCGCTATATCATCGCGCCGCACGGGCTTCGAGTGGGCGACAGCGTGATGTCCGGCCCGCAGGCGGACATCCTGCCGGGCAACGCGCTGCCGGTGCGGAACATCCCGGTCGGCACGCTCGTGCACAACGTCGAGCTCCAGGCCGGCCGCGGCGCGCAGCTCTGCCGGAGCGCCGGCACGCAGGCGCAGCTGCTCGCCAAGGAGGGCGACCGCGCGACCTTGAAGCTGCCCTCCGGCGAGGTGCGGCTGGTCTCCCTGGCGTGCATGGCGACGATCGGCCAGGTGGGCAATCTCGATCACGAGAACGTGTCGATCGGCAAGGCGGGCCGCGTCCGCTGGCGCGGCTTCCGTCCGACGGTCCGCGGGACCGTGATGAATCCGGTCGATCATCCGATGGGCGGCGGCGAGGGGAAGGGCAAGGGCAATCACCCGATGACGCCGTGGGGGAAGCCGACGAAGGGATACAAGACCCGTCGCGGCGCCAGGCCCTCGGACAGCGCCATCGTGACGCGTCGGACGAAATAGGAGCGCGAGATGGGGCGTTCGCTGAAGAA
>QHSM01000770.1 GCA_003221595.1 Candidatus Rokuibacteriota bacterium
GAGGACCGTCTGGTAGTAGCCGCCGATGTAGCGGCGCGCCATCTCCTCGGCGCGCTCGGCGCTCTCGTCGCAGAAGGTCCAGCCGGCCGAGACCGGAGGCGGGGCGTCGACGCCGTTCACCTCTCGGTAGATCGAGCGGTAGGTCTCCAGCTCCCGCGCGACCTCCTTCCACGGCTTCTGCGGGATGATGAGAATTCCCACGCCGAGCTTCGCCATGACCGGCAGCGATTCGGGCGAGACGGCCGCGGCGTACGTCCGGCCCCGGAACGACTTGAACGGCGCCGGCCGGATCGCCGCGCGCGGCTGCTTGACGAAGGTGCCGCTGTACTCGCAGTAGCCGGTCTCGAGCCCGCCCAGCAGCGTCTCGGCGGACTCGACGAAGCGCTGGCGCGACTCGTCCATCGAGAGGCGAAATCCGTCGAACTCGACCTTGCCGGCGCCGCGCCCGAGGCCGAGGATGAGGCGCCCGCCCGAGATGTTGTCGAGCATCGCGACTTCCTCGGCGACCCGCATCGGGTCGTGCCACGGCAGCACCACCACCATCGAGCCGAGCTGGGCGCGCGTGGTGCGGCCGGCCATGTACGTGAGGAACTGGAGCACGTCCGGGCACATCGTGTAGTCGGTGAAGTGGTGCTCGACGCCCCAGATCGACTCGAAGCCGAGCGGCTCGGCGAGGTCGGCCAGCCGGAGCTCCCCGGTGTAGACCTCGCGGTCGGTCCTGGCCTTGCCCGGGTTCTGGAAAACCGCCGCCATCCCGACGTGCATGGGCGCTCCCCTTTCGGCGTTGTATTATTGCCCCGATGAGCCCATTCGATCCAGCCCCCTTCGTCGAGCGGCGGCAGCGGTTCGCGGCGGCGATCGGCGACGCGCTCGCGATCGTGCCCGGCGCCCAGGAGCTCCGGCGCAACGGCGACGTCAACTACGAGTTCCGTCAGGCCTCGGATTTCTTCTTCCTGACCGGGTTCGACGAGCCCGACGCCGTCGCCGTCTTCAACCCGGCCGACGCCAAGGAGCGGTTCGTCCTCTTCGTCCGCCCGCGCGACCGGGAGATGGAGATCTGGAACGGGCGGCGGGCCGGGGTCGAGGGCGCCATCGCGACCTACGGCGCCGACGCCGCCTACACGGTCGACCGTCTGGACGACAAGCTCCGCGAGTACATGCTCGACCGGCCGGCGGTGTTCTATCGTCTGGGTAGCGGCCCGTTCGACGGCCGGGTGACGCGCCTGGTCGCTGCGCCTGCGGCGGTCGCCGGCCGAGCTCCAGCGCCACCGCCGCGCCTGCGAGATCAGCCGCGACGCGCACGTCGAGGCGATGCGCTATGCGCGGCCCGGGCTCTACGAGTACCAGGTGCAGGCGGCGCTCGAATACGTCTTCCGCGTGGCCGGCTCGCCGCGCAACGGCTACCCGTCGATCGTGGCCTCGGGCCCCAACGCGTGCATCCTGCACTACAACGAGAACACCCGTCGCATGGAGGAGGGCGATCTGCTCCTCATCGACGCCGGGTGCGAGTGGGGCTACCACTCCGCCGACATCACGCGCACGTTTCCCGTCAGCGGGCGGTTCACCGCCCCCCAGCGCGCCGTGTACGAGGTCGTCCTGCGGGCGCAGCTCGCGGGGATCGCCGCCGCGCGTCCCGGCAACCGCTACGAGGCGATCCACGAGGCGGCCCGGCGCGTCCTCGCCGAGGGGCTCGTGGCGCTCGGCGCCTTGCCGCGCGGGCTCGAGGAGTCGCTCGCGATGCACCACTATCGCGAGTTCTACATGCACGGCACCGGCCACTGGCTCGGCATGGACGTGCACGACGTCGGCGACTACAAGATCGATCGCGCGTCGCGGGTGCTCGAGCCCGGCATGGTGCTCACGGTCGAGCCGGGGCTCTACTTCGACCCCGAGCGCGAGACGGTCACCTATCACCTGCGCGCGTGCTGATCACGGCGGACGGCTGCGAGGTGCTCACCGCCGGTACCCCGAAGACCGTGGCCGAAGTCGAGCGCGCCTGCGCCGAGACACCCCGCCTGCCGCGCGCCTGAGGCGCGGCGCGCCCCCCGAGCCGGCTACCGTAGCTGCGCGCGACCGGTGCTGCCGACCGCCTTGACGAAGGCCTCCTGGGCGAGCAGATTCCTGAGGGCCGCGGCCGCCGCATCGTAGTAGGCGTCGCGGCCTCCGCGACTCGACTTCGCCGTCCCGCCGGTCGTCGAGGTGAGGACGACCGAGCGCGTGCGCCGCTCGTAGGCCTGCCACTCGATCTCGACGGAGCCCTCGCTGGAGCGCCCCTGTGGGCCGCTGCACACGTTGAGGGTCACCGCCTTGATGGCGCCCGCCAGGAGCAGCTCGGCCTGTCCATCCTTCGCCTCGTCGAAGAGCGACTTCGGCGGCCCGGGAGTCCGGTAGCCGGCTTTCTGGAGCTCGTCACGGAGAATCACGATCACCTCACCGGGCACGTCCTCGTCGACTCCGATCCGCCAGGTCATCGGTCCCTGCGGCAGACAGAGCCAACCCTCCGAGGTCCTCCCGATCCGGGTGCCCACAGGGAGCTTGCTCACCAGCCGCGTCAACGCGATCTGGCGCGGCTCGGTCGGCGCGGGAAGCGCTTGCCTTTCCTCGAAGCGGGCGGGCGCCGGCCCCGTGGCCGAGCATCCGATGAGCGTAAGGACTGTGAGAAATAGGGCGACCGGAGCCCGCGGAGCCCGTTGTGTCATCGCGTGCGATCCCCAGCGCCGCAGGATCGTCCTAAATCGCGGTGTGGTCAATAGGCCAACGGTGGTCAGGAGGCGCCGAGGGCGGAACGGAGTGCGCTCTCCAGCGTCAGGTGACGGAACGTGAAGCCCTCGGCCTGGAGCCGCGCCGGTACCGCCCTGGTGCTCGACAGCAACAGCTCGTCCGCCATCTCGCCGAGGGCGAGCCGGAGCGCGAACGCGGGCATGGGAATGACGGCCGGGCGCCAGAGGACGCGCGCCAGCGTCCGCGCGAACTCGGCGTTGGTTGCCGGCGAGGGGGCGACCGTGTTGATCGGTCCGCGCAGCGAGTTGGTGTCGAGCGCGTGACGGATCACGCCGATCGTATCTTCGAGGCTGATCCAGCTCATCCACTGGCGTCCGCTTCCCAGGACGCCGCCCAGGCCCAGCCGGAACGGAAACAGCATCTTGGCGAGCGCGCCGCCCGCGGGACTCAGGACGATGCCGATTCGCAGCGTGACGACGCGGACGCCGCCGGCGATCGCCACGGCCGTGGCCGCCTCCCACTCGCGTGCGACCTGGGCGAGGTAACCGGTTCCCGGCCCGCTCTCCTCCGTGAGGATCTCGTCGCCGCGGTGGCCGTAGTAGCCGGTCGCCGAGGCGCTGACGAGCACGGCCGGCGGTGTGGCCATCCGGGTGAGCGTCTCGGCCAGGCGGCTCGTCGCGCCCACGCGGCTGTCGCGGATCCGCTGCTTGTGGGCGGCCGTCCATCCGCCGTCCGCGACGCTCTCGCCCGCGAGATGCACCACGGCGTCGGCGAGCGCGGGCCCGCTCGGCGTGATGGCGCCGCTGGTCGGATCCCACCGGAGCGCGCGCTCGCCCGGTCGCGGGTCGCGCCGGATGAGCCGGATCACGCCGTGACCGTCCGCGATGAGCGAGGCGATGAGGGCCGAGCCGAGCAGGCCGCTCGACCCGGTGACGGCGACGATCACGCCATCGCACCGCCGTC
>QHSM01000771.1 GCA_003221595.1 Candidatus Rokuibacteriota bacterium
GTTAGGGGCCTCACGGAACCACTGTCCGAGCCGCAGGTACGGCGCCATGAATCGGCGCCAAAGACGGCCAGAACGTGGAATGCGGGCGACCTGGCCAGAGCTGTCCACGGCCCCATTCCGGAGCAAACCTGATACCGGGACTGGGTACCAGGAATATCAATAGTTTCCACGGCCCTAGACGGGGCCGGGCCGGTAAGTCTCTAGGCAGGCGATCATTCGCGAGCCAACTCTGCACGCCCAGAGCCGGCCACGCCCTTCGCGGGGTTGTCAGGCCCCCGGCAAGACTCTGGCCACCGAGGTGCTGGCCCTCGGGGCGGGCGTCGATCTGCTCCTCGTCGACATCTTGCTGTCGACCCGGACCTCCTTTGCAATAATGGAACGCTGGCAATTCGCCAGGCTTGCATCGAGGAGACTACAGATGCGCAAGATGTTCGTCGCGATCACCGCACTCGCCCTGGTCCCGCTCGGGGCCGCCGGCTGCGTCTCGAAGAGCGAGTACACGAAGGCGATGCAGTCAGCCGAGGTCCGGCACAACGCGCTCGAAGCACAGAACACGCGACTCACGAGCGATCTCGCCGATGCCGGCAAGCGCAACGAGCAGCTGACGGCCGAGCGCGGGCAGCTCGAGCGCACGCTGACGATGAAATCGGGCGAGCTCGGCCAGCGTGTCAGTACACTCGAGGGCGACAACGCCCGACTCAAGCAAGAGCTCGCCGAGGCGCAGAAGGCGCGCGAGGACGATCTCCGAGCTGAAGGGCAAGCTCACCGTCAACATGGTCGATGCGATCCTCTTCGATTCCGGCAAGTCCGAGATCAAGCCGGAGGGGCTCGTGGTGCTTGGCAAAGTTATCGAGATCCTCAAGACCGTGAGCGACAAATCGATCCGTATCGAGGGGCACACGGACAACCAGCCGATCGTCGGCCCTCTCACGCAGCGCTACCAGACCAACTGGGAGCTCTCGGCCTCGCGCGCCATCAACGTCGCGCGGTATCTCCAGAAACAGGCGATCGAGCCGGCCAACCTCTCGGCGGCCGCCTTCGGCGAGTTCAAGCCTGTGGCCGACAACGCGACGCAGGAAGGCCGCGCCAAGAACCGCCGCATCGAGATCGTCCTGGTACCGAAAGAGTAGCCCGGGTCCCCGCCGCTCCCCTACACGCCGCCGGCAAGCTCGCCGGCGGCGTGCTTGCTCATCTCTATCTTCCGGTTTCGTTACGCCGACTTCATCGAGGGCGCGCCGGGCCGCCGAGGCAAGAAAGCGGTCAAGAGCCCCAGAAGCAGGAGAAAGGGGCACACGCGGTAGACGGTGGTGATGCTGGTGAGGTCAGCCAGCTTGCCAAGGGCGGCGGCGCCGAGCCCCCCTAGACCGAACGAGAAACCGTAGAACATCCCCGCGGCCAGACCCACCCTGCCCGGCAGCAGCTCTTGCGCATAGACGAGGATGGCGGAGAAGGCCGAGGCCATGATCATGGCGATGAGCACGGCCAGAATGCCGGTCCAGAACAGGTTGGCGTATGGCAGGAGCACCGCGAACGGCAAGGCCCCCAGGATCGAGAACCACATGACGGGCTTGCGTCCGACGCGATCACCGACCGCTCCCCCGGCAATCGTGCCCGCCACGATGCCGACGAGGAAGGCGACCAGATAGAACTGCGCCGTCTGTATCGACAGGTGGAACTTGTCGATCAAATAGAAGGTGTAGTACGAGCTCAGGCTCGCGCTGTACACGTTCTTGGAGAACAGCAGAGCCACGAGGATGGCCACCGCCTGGATGACCTTCCGGCGCGGCAACGCGCTCTTGCGTGGCGCCGTGGCGGACACCACGGCGGCGGCCGGAGTCCGCGGGCCCGGTCGCACAGGCGTGCGGCGCGCGTACCAGTTCCCGATCTGCAGCAGTACGAAGATGGCGATCAGCGCCACACCTGAGAACCACGCAATGCTCGACTGCCCGTGGGGGACGACGACAAATGCGGCGAGCAACGGGCCCGACGCGGAACCGATGTTCCCACCCACCTGGAACAGGGATTGGGCCAGCCCATACCGTCCGCCGGCCGCCATGCGCGCCACGCGGGAGGCCTCGGGATGGAAGATCGCGGAGCCCATCCCGATCAACGTGGCGGCGAGCAGGATCGCGGGATACGTCGAGGCCCGGGACATCAACAGGAGGCCGACGAGGGTGAGACCGATGCCTACCATCAGAGAATACGGTCGTGGGTGGCGGTCGGTATAGAGGCCGACCACGGGCTGCAGCATGGAGGCC
>QHSM01000772.1 GCA_003221595.1 Candidatus Rokuibacteriota bacterium
CGGACGACCGGATCCGGAAGGTCAAGACGCTCGGCCCGCGCTCGTACATCGTCGCGCTGCCGCGCTACGCGGCGTTCACGAGCGTCGTCACGGCGCTGGCGAAGCAGGGCGTGCGGTTCCACGACCTGGCCGGAAACGACGAGATTCTCCTGACGGCGATCGCGCCGCGTGAGCTGGTTCTGCATCCCGCGGCGGGCGGCATCGTGTTGAGCGAGGAGACCCTGACCAATCCCGCGACGAAGCGGATCGCGGTGCGGGTGCCCGTGAGGACCTTGCACGTGATCCTGACCGATCTGCCCGCTCGCGGCGCGAGCGTCGAGCATCTCTACGATTACTAGGCGCCGCCGGCGGCCGTCGGCGCCTCCCCTGACTCACCTCCAGCGAGCACTCAAGCGAGCGCTCGTGATCGGAATCTTCCTCTGCATGCTGCTCGCGGTGATCGTCCTCCGCAAGGCCATCGACTACGCCACGGAGCCCGAAGGCGACAAGGACTGTCCGCCCGTGCCGACCGGCGCCGGCCCGTCCGGGCCCGTCCGGATCCAGCCCGCGGTGACCGCGTCGGTCGTCTGGGTGCAGCGCGGGGGCACGCTCAACGACGCGAGCTGTCTCAGCCGGACGCCGGTCTACGGCGTGGTGGCGGTGCGGGAGCTCGACGACGTCCGCACCGCGCTCGCCTTCGCCCGCGACAACGGCTTGAAGATATCGGTCGCGGGTGTCCGCCACAGCATGGGCGGTCAGGCATTCGCGCGCGACGCAATCGTCCTGGACATGACACGGCTCAATCGCATGTCGCTCGACACCCAGGCCCGGACCGTGACGGTACAGAGCGGCGCGACCTGGCACGACGTCCAGCGCTTTCTCCATCCGCGGTTCGCCGTGAAGGCCATGCAGTCGGCCGACGTCTTCACGGTCGGCGGCTCGATCTCGGTGAACGCCCACGGCATGGATCATCGGGCCGGCTCGGTCGGGCGCACCGTTCGCTCGCTCCGCGTCATGCTCGCCGACGGCACGGTGCACACCGTGAGCCGGACCGACAACCCGCGCCTGTTCAACCTGGTCGTGGGCGGCTACGGCCTCTTCGGCGTCATCCTCGACGCCGAGATCGACGTGACCGAGAACGCCGTCTACCGGCCCGAGCGCCGGGTGCTCCGCTACCGCGACTTCCCCGGTGTTTTCGCCGGCGAGATCGCCACCGCGCCGCAGTACGAGTTGATGTACGGCCATCTCTCCACGGCCCCCCACTCGTACCTGGACGAGATGATCCTGTACCTCTACCGGCGGGATAGCGCCCGCGTGATTCCGCCGCTGGCCGAGGCCCGCCCCGTAAAGCTCCGGCGGCTCATCTTCAATCTGGCCAAGCAGGGATCGCTGCCGATGCGGCTCAAGTGGCTGGCCGAGAAGTACGTTGAGCCGCGCCTGGAAGCGTGCCCGGTGAGCCGCAGCCAGGCGCAGGGCGACGGCGAGGCGTGCCTGGTATCGCGGAACCACCGGATGCACGATTCCATGCGCCATCTCAAGAACAGCCTCGAGGGCGAGACCGACGTGCTCCAGGAGTACTTCGTCCCGCGCGACCGGTTCGTCGAGTTCGTCGACCGCGCGCGAAGCGTGCTCCGCGCGCGGGGGGCGAATCTCCTGAATGCCTCCGTACGGGTCGTGCATCCGGAGGACAACACGCTCACGTACGCGCGAGGGGAGATGTTCGCCCTCGCGCTCTATCTGAACCAATCGACCAACGCCGCCGGCCACGCGCACATGCGCGCCCTGACCGGCGAGCTGATCGACGCGGCCGCCGGCGTCGGAGGGACGTTCTTCCTGCCCTACCAGCTCTCGTACACGCCGGAGCAGCTCCGGCGAGCCTATCCGCAGATCCGGGAGTTCTTCGCGGCCAAGAAGGAGTACGACCCGGGCGGACTGCTCTCGAGCACCTTCTACGCGAAGTACGCGCCCCTGGTGGGCGACTGAGGAGCGCCGGCGCGGTCAGCCGGCGCGGGAGGCGACGAGCGCCCAGCCGGAGTCCGCGAGCGGTCGCGCCCGGCGGCCGCGCTCCTCGGCGTTCGGATCGTTCGCGGTGCCCGCGACGACCCGGCCCATGATGCCCTGGGCGATCGCGCCCAGCCGGAACATCGCGAAGGCGAGACAGAATTCCCAGTCCTCGATCGCACCGCGCCCGGCGCGCCGACAGTAGGCGTCGACGCACTCCTGCTCCGTGGGGATGCCGAGCGCTGTCAGGTTCTTGTCGGCGAGCCCTTCCCACTCGCGCGTGAAGCGGTAGGGCAGGCAGTAGTAGGCGAGGTCGGCGAGCGGATGCCCGAGCGTCGACAGCTCCCAGTCGAGCACGGCGACGACGCGCGGCTCGGTCGGATGGATGACGACGTTCCCCAGCCGAAAGTCGCCGTGCACCAGGGCCGTCTCGTCGCCCGGCGGGATGTGAGCGGGCAGCCACGGGATGAGCCGCTCCATCGACTCGATCTTCTCCGTCTCGGAAGCGCGGTACTGCTGGGTCCAGCGGTGAAGCTGGCGCGCGAAATAGTTGCCGGGGCGTCCGAAGTCGGCGAGACCGAGCGCCTGCCAGTCGGTGGTGTGCAGGCGCGCCAGCACGTCGATGAGCGATTCGTAGATGAGCCGCCGCTCGCGCGGTGTCACGCCGGGAATCGTCGGGTCGGTGATGATGCGCCCGTGCACGCACTCCATGACGTAGAACGCCGTTCCGATGACCGAATCGTCCTCGCACAGCGCGAAGGTGCGGGGCACCGGGAAGCCCGTCTTGCCGAGCGCCGTGATGACCCGATACTCCCGGTCGACGGCGTGGGCGGAGGGCAGGAGCTTGCCCGGCGGCTTGCGACGCAGCACGTATTCCCGGCCCCCGGCCGCCAGGTAGTAGGTCGGGTTCGACTGGCCGCCCCGGAACTGGCGCACGTCGAGCGCGCCGCCGAAGCCCTCGACGTGGTCGCGCAGGTAGCGCTCGAGCGCCCCCACCTCGAAGCGGTGGGCTTCCCGGACCTCGGCCGTCTGCGCGATCATGTCGGGCGCTTTCATCGGGTGCGCGCGTCAGTATAATCCCGCTCGCCGTCCTTTCA
>QHSM01000773.1 GCA_003221595.1 Candidatus Rokuibacteriota bacterium
CTCGCATTCTACGCGAACAGCGCCGGTCACGATCCCTTTGCGGACGATGCTCATCTCGCCGATTCCTTCACCGAGCAGGAGGCGGCGAGGGCCTACTTGCGGGTTCTGCAGAGACGCGGGGCGCCCGGACCCTCGGTGCTCCTGGTCGCTACTGCCGGGCACCCCTTCGTGGGGATCGCCTCGGGCCATGGCTACGAGATCGAGACCTTGACGGTACAGGAACTGCGCCGCTCGCGCCTCGCGTCGGAACGCTACGATAGCGCCGTGGTCATCCTGGAGCTCGAAAAGGCCGACAGTCCGATCGCGGCGCTTGAGCAGATCCACGGGGCGCTCAAGCCGGACGGGAAGCTGCTCCTGGTGACCGCCTCCGTGGACAGCTGGTCGGCGCGGTTCTTCGGAGACCAGTGGCCCGGATGGCGCCCGGAAAACCTGTACTACCTGGACAGCCAGACGATCCAGTCGGCCCTGGTGCGCAGCGGCTTCGCCGAGATAGAGGTCAGGCCTGACCGGCGGCGCTACACGCTGGAGCACGTGCATCAGCGGGCGCGCGCCTATCCGCGGACGGGGCTGACCCGCCTGGTCCAGGCCGTCCACCGCGTGGTGCCCGCTCCCCTGCGCCGCGTGCGGCTGGAGCTGACGTCCTCGGCGGTCGTCGTGACGGCACGGCGAGCGGAGCGCCGGCCACGGCCCCTGCTCTCGATCGTCATGCCCGTCTACAACGAGGCCACCACTTTCGCCAGGGCGATGGAGGCCGTCGTGTCCAAGGAGCTGCCGGGCGTGGACAAGGAGATTGTCGTCGTCGAGAGCAACTCCACCGACGGAACGCGCGAGCTGGTGCTCGGGTACCGGGATCACCCGGGGGTGAAGGTGGTGCTTCAAGACCGGCCCCGAGGGAAGGGACACGCAGTGCGCGCCGGCTTCGAGCACGCCAGCGGGGACTTCATCATGGTCCAGGACGCCGATCTGGAGTACGACGTCAACGATTACGACGCGCTGATCGAGCCGCTGAAGCGGTCCGAGCGGGCCTTCGTCCTGGGATCGCGGCACATCGGGAACTGGAAGATCCGCAAGTTCACCGACCAGCTCGCGGTCGGCACGCTGTACAACCTCGGGCACCTAGTGTTCGCGGGCCTCCTGAACGTGCTGTACCGACAGCGGCTGCGAGACCCGTTCACGATGTACAAGGTCTTCCGGCGCGACTGCCTGCACGGCCTGACGTTCGAGTGCAATCGCTTCGACTTCGATTACGAGCTGGTCATCAAGCTGGTGCGGAAGGGGTATGTCCCGCTGGAGATCCCAGTGAACTACCGGAGCCGTTCGTTGAAGGAAGGCAAGAAGGTGTCGATGCTGAGGGATCCGCTGACCTGGATCTGGGCACTGATCAAGTTCCGCTTCTCACCGCTCTATCCGACGAGCGACGGACGGAGACGGCGGTGAGTCAGCTTGCCTCCTCCCCGTACTACAAGGACTCGGGGAGGATCCCTCTCGCCTCGCGGCTTTCGTACGGCGTGCGAAAGCGCATCTTCGCCTTCTTCATGGACGCGATGGCACCGTCGTCAGAGGTGCGTGTGCTCGATATCGGGGTCACGGGGGACGTGACCTTCAGAGAGTCCAACTTCTTCGAGCAGCTCTACCCGTACAAGGATCGGATCGTGTGCGTCGGCGCCGAGAACGGCGCCCACCTCGAAGGGGTGTATCCGGGTCTTCGATTCATTCCGGTGCAGCCCGGCCAGCCGTTGGCGTCATCCCTGAACATCTTGACAGTGTCCAGCGAGTACTCGCGCAGGTCCTTCCCGACCAGCCGCAGCTTCGCCAGGATATCGTTGGTCGCGGTGATGATGTGGCAACCCACGGCATCGGCCTGGAAGATGTTCAGCAACTCGCGCGGGCTTGCCCAGATCAGCTCGATGTTTGCATAGGGGCGCAGGAACTCGACGGCAGCCGCCATGAGTGGCACGGGGTCCCGGCCCGTATCGGCCACCCGTCCCGCGAAGACCGAGACACATGCGGGCGGGCCCCCGGCCAGAGCGGCGCTCACGTCGCGCACCTGATCGAGCGTCAGCAGGGCTGTCACGTTGAGCTTCACTCCTGCCCGAGCGAGCGTTCGGATCACCCCTTCCGATGATTCGCCCTGGGTGTTCGTCACGGGGATCTTGACGTAGACGTTGTCGCCCCATCGCGCGATCTCGCGCCCCTGGCGCTCCATCTCCTCGAAGTCATCGGAGAAGACCTCGAACGAGATCGCCCGGTCGGGGATGGCTCGCAGGATGTCGAGAGCGAATTCCCGGTAGTCGGACACTCCCGCCTTCCGCATCAAGGTGGGATTGGTGGTAAACCCGCGGATCAGCGGGTTGAGGTACATCTCCAGCATGCCGGCCCGCTCGGCGCCGTCGGCGAAGATCTTCACTCGGAGATCCGATAGAGGTTTCATGGTGTCCCTTTCCCACGACCGATCCGGTTCAGGATCCAGGCTGCCGCCTCGGACAGCGACCGGACGGCGCCGTCGGGCGAGCACCCATCGAGCCCCGACTCCGCATAGCCGTGGTCGATCAAGATGGCAGCGCAGCCCGCGCGCCGACCGGCTTCCACGTCCTTCCACCGATCACCGATCATGAAGCTCGAGGCGAGGTCGATGCCGTGCCTGGTGGCGGCCCGGATCAAGAGCCCCGGGCGGGGCTTGCGGCAATCGCATGCATCGCCGTCGTCGTGATAACACACGAGCATGTCGTCGAGCGGTAGCGCAGCGAGGAGGGCCGCGTTGATCGCGTCCACCACCTCGCGCCGCTGTGTCCCGCGCGCGACGTCTGGCTGGTTCGTGACCCCGATGAGGAGGAAGCCGGCGGCCTTCAGGGCCTGCAGCGCGCTCGGCGCGTCGGGCAGGATCTGCAGCTCGGCCAGCGTGGACGGCGGATAGGGCCGTCCGTTCCTCACGATGGCACGGTTGAGAACCCCGTCGCGGTCGAGAAACGCGGCCGTGCGCGGTCGGGGGTTCACCGGACAGGCGTTCGCGACCTGGGCCGTGTATCCCCCGTCTCGTCCGACCACGCCCGCGATCCGGGTGCCCCTCCCCTTCGCGTATTGCAGCGCCGCCACCAGATTGGGGCTGACGTTCTTCTCCGCATTCCCGCCACCGACCGAAAAGACCAGCACCAGGTCGCCTGGTCCCAACCGGCTGACGCGAAGCCAGCCCTCGAAGACACTAGCCCAGCCCTCGTCATTGGTCCGAGCGGTCAGCTCAGAGACGTTGTCGGTCGGCGCATAGGCTTCGATGCCGGCGAGCTTCCGGAAATCGTTCACCGCGTGCGAGGCATTGGCCGCGCTTCCGCCGACGCCGAGGATGAACAGCCGTCCGCCGCGCGTACGGGTGTCGGCCAGCAAGTCGACCACGGCGTCGATGGCTATCGGGTCGAGCCGCTCGACGACCTGCCCCGCCTCGGCAAGGTATTTCTGGACGAAGCTCATCTTGCGTGCGCCGCCAGGTAGCGGCGCGTCTCTTCGAGACCTTCGAACGATCCGACCTCGTAGAAGCGTTGACCGACCTCCCAGGCCGCCAGCTCGCCGCGTTCAAGGAGAGACTGGTAGAGCGCCGTCAGATCGCGGGGCTCATCGGGAGAGATGTCGTCGAAGGCGCCCCGACTGAAGACGCCGAGGCCATAGTCCAGGTGACGCATGCCCGTGGTCGTACGCTTCTTGTCGTAGACCAGGATGCGCCCATCCACGAACTCGACGTTGCTCCGGTCCCACCTGTCCTCGTTCCGGAAGACCGTCATGAGCGCGAGCTTGCCGCTCTTCTCGAACTGACGCTGCACGGCGCGATAGTCGCACGGCAGATAGCTGTCGCCGTAGAGGACGAAGAACGCCTCGCCCAGCAGGGGCAAGGCTCGAGCGATTGCGCCCGCGGTGCCGAGCAGCCGGGGGCCATCGAAGGAGAACTCGACCCGGAGACCGAAGCGCGCGCCGTCGCCGACGTACTCCCGGGTCATCTCGCCCAGGTATCCGGCGCAGAGCACGGCTCGCTCGATGCCGCTGTCCCGCAACAGCCGGAGCTGGTGAGCGATGAACGGCTCGCCGTTTACGTCCACCAGCGCCTTCGGGATCCTGTCGGTCAGCGGCTGCAACCTGGTGGCCAGGCCGCCCGCCAGGATCGCCACCGGGTACGGCGTCGCGCTCATGACTGCGCTACCACCTTGGTGCCCTCGAAGTCGAAGCGGAAGCGCACCTCCTGGAGTCGCGCCTCGCGCATCGCCGCGCGCAGGCGCACCTTGTCGTCGGCATAGAACATCAGGAAGCCCCCGCCGCCCGCCCCGACCACCTTGCCTCCCAGCGCCCCGTTGGCGCGCGCCAGCGCGAACCACTGCTCGATGTGGTCGTTGCTCATCTTGGCCGAGCGCCGCTTCTTGTGCTCCCAGTGCACGTTCATTAGCTCTGCATACTGCGCCAGATCACCTTTCTCCAGCGCCTCCCTGCTCTTCCGGCCGAGCTCCTTCACGAAATGGAGGTTGGCGATCATCTCGCTGTCGGCTTCCTTGCTCCTCGTGTCCTGCTCGCGGAGGATGTCCGAGGCGGTCCGGGAATACCCGGTGAAGAACAAGAGCAGGTTGTCCTCGAGGTTGTAGAGCGTCTCGGTGGCGACCTTCAGCGGCCAGACTTCCACCTGCTCGTTGGGAAGAAAACGGAAGCAGGTGATGCCGCCGAAGGCGGCGA
>QHSM01000115.1 GCA_003221595.1 Candidatus Rokuibacteriota bacterium
CTTCACTATCCTGCGCTCGGAGCCGGACGCGCCCGCCGTCGCGTCGACGGATGCCCCGTCGCGCGCCGAGAGTACCGGGGCGCCGGCGGCGCGGCCCATTCTCGACGAGGCCGTGCGCGAGCTCGACCTGGTCCGCCCGGCGCGCTCGAAGCGGGCCGAGGACTTCACGGTGGCGCTCCTGCGCGGGGAGCCGCTCAAGCTCAGCGAGCAGCGAGGAAAGCCGGTCATGATCAATTTCTGGGCGACGTGGTGCGCGCCCTGTCGCGAGGAGATGCCCGCGATGGAGCGTCTGTATCGCCGCCACCGGGAGCGCGGCTTCGTGCTGCTCGCCGTGTCGGTCGACACGGACGCCTCGCTCGTGCGGCCGTTTCTCGAGCAGCACAAGCTCACGTTCCCGGTGGCGCTGGACTCGAAGATGAGCCTGGCCAACGCCTACCGCGTTCGCGCGCTGCCCTCGAGCTACCTCGTCGACCGTGACGGCAACCTGGCGGCCGTGGCGCTCGGCCCGCGCGCGTGGGACAACCGCGTGGCCCACGCGCTCGTCGAAGGGATGCTCGCGCAATGACCGGCGAGTCGCTGGGGGTCGCGGTCGCGTTCAGCGCGGGGCTCTTCTCGTTCCTGTCGCCGTGCGTGCTGCCGCTCTTTCCCTCGTACGTCTCGTTCATCACCGGCATGTCGGTGGCCGATCTCACGACGGAGCTCACGCCGGCCGCCCGCCGGCGCGTCCTGATCCACGCCGTGGCGTTCGTCCTGAGCTTCTCGCTCGTCTTCGTGGCGCTCGGAGCATCGTTCAGCGCCGCCGGACAGTTCCTGCTCGACTACCGCGAGTGGATCCGTCGCATCGGCGGGGCGCTCATCGTGATCTTCGGCCTCTACATCGTGGGGCTCCTGCGGATCGGCTTCTTCGGCCGGACGCAGCAATGGCAGCTCCGCGAGAAGCCGGCGGGCTATCTGGGCTCACTCGCGGTGGGCATCACGTTCGCCATCGGCTGGACGCCGTGCGTGGGGCCGATCCTGGGCGCCATCCTCTCGCTCGCCGGAACCGCCGAGACCGTCCAGCGCGGGATCGGCCTGCTCGTCGCCTACTCGGCCGGGCTCGGGCTGCCCTTCCTGGTGTCGGCGGCGGCCCTCGGTCCGTTCCTCGCGTTCTTCAAGCGCTATCGGCCGTTCATTCCGGTAGTCGAGCGCGCCGCCGGCGTCGTTCTCGTTGTGGTCGGTGTCCTCGTGTTCACCAACTACTACGTGGTTCTGAACTCGTGGGCGATTTCGCTCACGCCGGACTGGCTCCTCAAGCGGCTGTAGCCGCGTGCGCGCCCACGTCCGCGTTCCCGCCACCTCCGCGAACCTCGGCCCGGGCTTCGACGCTCTCGGCCTGGCTCTCGCTCTCCACAACGAGGTCATCGCCGAGGAAGGGCAGGGGGTCACCGTGCGGATCGAGGGTGAGGGCGCGGACCGTCTAGCCCGGGACGGCAACAACGTCGTCGCCCGCGGCGTACGGCTCGCCTACGAGACCGCCGGGCGTCCGTTCAAGGGGTGCGCGCTCACCTGCGTGAACCGCATTCCCACCGCCCGCGGCCTCGGCTCGAGCGCCGCGGCGTGGGTGGGCGGCCTGCTCGCGGGCAACGCGCTCGCGGGCGCGCCGCTCTCGAAGGAGACGCTGCTGGCGCTCGCGGCGCGCGCGGAGGGTCACCCGGACAACGTGGCGGCGGCGATCTTCGGCGGGCTGACCGTCTCGTGCGGCACGTCCGAGGGTGTCATCGCCGTCGCCTTGCCCGTGCCGCCGAGCCTCGTGTGGGTCGTGCTGGTGCCCGAGGTCACGAGCTCGACGGCCGAGGCGCGCGCCCTGCTGCCGCAGTCGGTGCCGCGGGTCGATGCCGTCTTCAACGTTCAGCGCGTCGCGCTGCTGCTGGCGAGCCTGCAGACGGCGCGCCCCGCGCCGCTCGCGACGGCGCTCGATGACCGGCTGCATCAGCCCTACCGCCTGAAGCTCTTCCCGTGGCTGCCGGAGGTCGCGGCCGCGGCCCGGGCGGCGGGCGCCCTGGGCTGCGTGCTCAGCGGCGCCGGCCCATCGCTCCTCGCGGTGGTCGCCGGCGACGGAGGCCCGGTGGCCCGGGCGATGGAGACGACCCTCCGGAAGGCGGGCGTCTCGGGCAGTGCGCGGGCGCTCGCCGTCGACGTCGACGGCGCGACGAGCCAGATCCGCTAGGTCGCCGAGCCATCCCCGTCTCAGCCCGCGCCACGATCGTTCTCGTCGTATGGGTGGCGCTCGCCGTGGCCAACGGCCTCTACTTCACGTTTTCGGTCTTTCTCGTCCCGCTGGTCGAGGAGTTCCGCTGGTCGCGCGGCCTCACCGCGGGAGCCCTGTCGCTGTCGACGGTGCTCCAGGGCCTCCTGGCACCGGTCGCCGGGATTCTGGTCGACCGGTTCGGACCGCGTCGAATCATCCTCACCGGAGCGGTGCTCCTTTCCGCCGCGTCGATCCTGACCGCGACGATCAGCTCGGCGTGGGAGCTCTACCTCTACACGGGTCTGCTCGGCGCCGTCGGCCTCGTCGGTCTCGGCCCGGTTCCCATGGGCGTGCTCCTCGCCCGCTGGTTCGCCGCGCGGCGCGGGCGCGCGGTCGGCATCGCGTTCTCGGGCATGGGATTCGGCGTGTTCGTGACGGGCCCGCTGGCGCAGTGGCTGATCGCGTCGATGGGCTGGCGCGTCGCGAGCGCCGTTCTGGGCCTGGGCGCGTTCTGCGTTCTCGCCCCGATCGCATGGATTGGCGCGCGCGACCCACAGGCGCGGGCCGATGAGCCGACGCGACCAAGGGAAAGGGCTGCCGACTCGACGCTGCGGCACGCGCTCAGAACACGGGCGTTCTGGGCCCTCTGGTTCGCCTACCTCTGCACGCCGCTAGCCGTGTTTCCCGTCACCATTCACCAGGTCGCGTTCGCGATCGACCGGGGATTTCAGCCGCTCCTTGCCGCGTCGATCTTCGGCGTGATGGGACTCCTGTCGATCGTCGGCCGCGTGAGCTTCGGGTTTGCGGCAGACCGGTTCGGCGGCGCGCTGGCCGCCACGACCTCGTATGCATGCACCGCGGGCGGCGTCCTGGCGCTGCTCGCCCTCGAGAGCGACGGGCGCGCGGGATGGCTGGTCGCCTACGCCCTGCTCTTCGGCCTGGGCTTCGGCGCGCGAGGGCCTATCATCACCGCGATGGCCTCCGATCTCTTCGGCGGGCGCCGCTTCGGCGTGATCTACGGCGCCATGAGCCTCGGCAACGGCCTGGGTGGCGCCATCGGCCCGTGGTTTGGCGGCGTCGTCCACGACGTCCTGGGCTCGTACCGCGTCGTGTTCCTCGCCTCGGTCGCCTTCTGCGTCCTGGGGTCCGCGTGCTTCTGGCTGGCCAGTCGGCGCGTGCCTTGACGGGCCGCGCACGCGGTGCTAACTGGATCGAGCATGCCTGAGGGCGTTCTCTCGGATCGCGAGCTACGCGCGGCGGTTCGCGACGGCTGGATCGCGGCGGCGGACGGCATCGACGACCGGCAATTCCAGCCGGCGAGCCTCGACCTCCGTCTTGGCCCGCAGGCGTATCAGCTGCGGGCGAGCTTCCTGCCGTTTCGCGAGACGGTACAGGGCCGTCTGGGCGATCGAGGCCTCGCCGACAGCGACCTCGTCATCGATCAGCTCACGCTGACGGGCGCCGGCGCCACGCTGCAGCGGGGCTCGGTATACCTCATCCCCCTTCTCGAGTCGCTGGCGCTGCCCGAGGACGTCCGCGGCCGCTCGAATCCGAAGTCGACGACCGGGCGGCTCGACATCTTCACGCGCGTCATCACCGACGCCACACCGCGGTTCGACGAGATCCGCGCCGGCTACCGAGGCGCGCTCTATCTGGAAGTCTCGCCGCAGTCGTTTCCCGTGCGCGTGCAGATCGGCGCCTCGCTCAATCAGCTCCGGCTTCTGTGCGGGCAGACCGCGCTCTCGGATCCGGCGCTGGAAGCGCTGTATCGCGAGACGCCGTTGCTGTACGACGACGACGAGCGCCCGATTCCGGCCGAGCGCACGGTCTTCAACGACGGGCTCTGTATGGGGGTGGACCTCTCCGGCCGGCTGACCGAGGGGATCATCGGCTACCGCGCGCATCCGAATCCACCGGCCGTCGATCTGAGCCGAATCGGATTTTACGACCCGGCGGAATTCTGGGAGCCGATCAAGCGACCGGCGCGCGACGCGTACATCCTCGAGGCCAACCGGTTCTACATCCTGCTCTCCAAGGAGCGTATCCGCGTTCCGCCCGAGTTTGCGGCGGAGATGGTCGTCTACGACGCCGGGGCCGGCGAGATCCGGACGCACTACGCGGGCTTCTTCGATCCGGGATTCGGCTGGGGCGACGGGAGCATCCTGGGCACCAAGGTCGTCATGGAGGTGAGGGCCCGCGAGGTGCCGTTCATGGTCTACGACGGCCAGACGTCGTTCAAGGTGTGGTTCGAGCGGCTGCGCTCGCGCCCCGAGCGTGTCTACGGCGCGGACCTGGGCTCCTCCTACCAGCGCCAGACCCTGACCCTCAGCAAGCACTTCAGGCGCTTGTGAGAGGGGGCATGCTAAGATGACCCCAGTAGTGCTCGTTCGGATTTCGCCACCCGGCTCGTTGCCCCATGGAGGGCGAGATGGCAGAACAGAAGAAGAAAGAGACCCGGCCGACGAAGCCTGCTGAAGGCGGCGGTGACGGAGCCGCCCCGAGCCCTGAGCTGGCCAAGAAGGGCAAGAAGATCAAGGAAGACATCGACAAGCTCCTCGACGAGATCGACGACATCCTCGAGGAGAATGCCGAGGAGTTCGTCAAGAGCTACGTGCAGCGCGGCGGCGAGTAGGGCATGCCGATCTACGAGTATCGCTGCAAGCAGTGCGAACAGGACTTCGAGAAGTACGTCCCAGGCGCCGCGACGGCGGTGGCGTGTCCCTCCTGCGCCAGCGGAGAGGTCATGCGCAAGCTGTCGGTCTTCGGCCTGAAGACCGTCGGCGCGGTCCATTCGTCCGCCCCCATGTCATCGGGCGGGGGCTGCTGCGGCGGCGGCTGCGCCTGCCACTGAGAGGCCCTACCCCTCCCGGTTCCTTCTGATGGACCTTCGGCGCCTGGAAATTTTCGCGAAGGTGGCCGAGCTCGGGAGCTTTTCGCGTGCCGCCGAGGCGCTCTTCCTTACCCAGCCGACGATCTCGGAGCACATCCGCGCCCTCGAGGACGAGCTGGGCGTCCAGCTTCTCGACCGGCTCGGGCGCGGAGCCACGGCCACGCGGGCGGGCGAGCTCATGCTGGGCTATGCCCGGCGGATGCTGGCGCTCTCGCGCGAGGCGCGGCAGGCGCTCGACCAGTTCCAGGGACGCCTGAGCGGCCAGCTCGTCGTGGGGGGCTCCACGATCCCCGGGGAATACCTGCTTCCGGCGCTGATCGGCCAGTTCAAGGCGAAGTATCCGGACATCTCGATCTCGCTCCTGATCGGCGACAGCCGCCAGGTCACCGCGTGGATCGAGGACGGCCGTGCGGAGGTTGCGGTGGTCGGCGCGCGGCCGGGGGCCCGCACGCTCGTCTCGCGTGAGCTGATTCCCGACGAGCTCGTCCTCGTGGTGCCGGCCGATCACGCCTGGGCCGGACGCAAGAGCGTGGCGCTCGCCGACCTCCGGCGCGAGCCCATGATCGTTCGGGAACAAGGGTCCGGCTCGCGGGAGGCGCTGGAGCACGCGCTCGGCGAGGCGAACGTCGATCTGACCGCGTTCCGGATCGTCGGCGAGATGGGCTCGACCCAGGCGATCAAGCAGGCCGTACGCTCCGGAGTTGGGCTCTCGATCATCTCCAGACGGGCGGTCGAGGACGAGTGCCGGGCCCGACTCCTCGCGTGCCTGAAGCTCAAGGACCTGAGCGTCTCGCGCTTCTTCTACCTGGTGACCCACCGCGACCGGAGCCGCTCGCCGCTCGCCCAGGCGTTCGTCGACTACGTGGAATCGCAGCTCCCGGAACGCGCGTCCCAATAGCGGCAATGACCGAGCACACGCATGCCGAAGTCCGACTGACGTCGTACGCCGCCTGCGCCGGCTGAGCGTCCAAGATGGCTCCTGGAGATCTCCAGGAGGTGCTGGCGGTGCTCAAGCCCAGCGGGACGCCGACCGCTGATCTGCTCGTCGGTCTCGGCGCGGCGGACGACGCCGCGGTCTACCGTCTCGCTCCCGATCTGGCGATCGTCGAAACCGTGGATTTCTTCCCGCCGGTCGTCGACGACCCGTGGACGTGGGGCGCCGTCGCCGCCGTGAACGCGATGTCGGACGTCTACGCCATGGGTGGCGAGGTGATGTTCGCCCTGGCCGTCGCGGGATTCCCGCGCGACATGGCGAAGACGATCGTCTCGGAGGTATTCCGGGGCGGCCGCGACAAGGTCGCCGAGGCCGGCGGCGTCATCGCCGGCGGGCACACCGTCGTCGACGCCGAGCCGAAGTACGGCCTCTGCGTGACGGGCCGCGTCCACCCGGATCGGATTCTCATCAAGGGCGGCCTGCGACCCGGCGACCGGGTGTTCCTGTCCAAGCCGCTCGGCACGGGCGTCATCACGACCGCGGCCAAGAACGGCGTCGCCCCTTCGGCGGTGCTCGCGGGTGCCGTGGCGAGCATGCTGCGGCTCAACCGCGTTGCCGCTCGCGTCGCGCGCGAGAGCGGAGCGAAGGGCGCCACCGACATCACCGGATTCGGTTTCCTGGGCCACGCCGGTGAGATGGTCAGGGCATCGCGCGCCGGCCTGGCGCTCGATGCGTCGAGGCTTCCGATTCTTCCGGGAACCCGCGAGCTCGCCGAGGCCGGGCAGTTCAGCGGCGGGATGAAGCGTAACCGGCGTCATGTCGACTCGATCTTCGGCGCAGCCCTGTCGATCGACCCGTCCGTTCCGGAATATCTCGCCTCGCTCCTGACGGAATCCGAGACGTCGGGCGGGCTGCTGTTCTCCGTCGCGCCGGACCGGGCAGGGACCGTCCTCGACGCGTTTCGTCAGCAGGGCGAGGAGTGCTGGGAGATCGGCTCGGTGCTCGCCGAGCCCGTGATTCGCGTCCGAGCCTGATCGCCGGCTCTCGTGCGGCGCCGCTATCGGCGCGCTCCATAGTGCGTCCGCCTCGTATCGAATCTATCTATTTGCCTTCCCGGCGAATCCCGATACGCTCGGTGGCCGTCCAACGATGGGAGACAGCAGGGGAGGATCCATGGACCGACGCACCTTCTTGAAGGCCGCGGTCGCGGTACCGGCGCTCACGCAGGCGCCAGGGCTGGCATCGCTGGCCCGCGCCCAGCAGAAAGAGTTCACCCCGCGCCCGGGCACGTGGCGCACGTTCGAGATCACGACGCGAGTCGAGGTCCTCGAGCCGGCCGGCGTGATGCGGGCCTGGCTGCCGATGCCGTCGGTCAAATCGGAGTATCAGAAGCCGCTCGGCGATCAGTGGTCGGGCAGCGCGAAGGTGATGAAGCCGCTCACCGAGGGCGCCTACGGCGTCGGCATCCTCTACGCGGAATTCGCGCCC
>QHSM01000116.1 GCA_003221595.1 Candidatus Rokuibacteriota bacterium
GACTTCGCGCTGCCGGTTCATCACGTCGTCGTACTCGAGCAGATGCTTGCGGATCTCGAAGTTGTGCGTCTCGACGCGCTTCTGCGCGGTGGCGATCGCCCGGGTCACGAGCTTGTGCTCGATCGGCTCGCCCTCCTGCATCCCGAGGCGCTCCATGATCCGTTCCACGCGCTGCGAGCCGAAGATGCGCAGGAGATCGTCCTGAAGCGAGAGGTAGAAGCGCGAGGAGCCGGGATCGCCCTGTCGGCCGGAGCGCCCGCGGAGCTGGTTGTCCACCCGCCGCGCCTCGTGCCGCTCGGTGCCGACGATGTGCAGGCCGCCGTGCTCGACGACCCGGGCGTGCTCGGGCTCGGTGATCCGTCGGGCGTCGGCGAGGGCCGCCGCATGCTCGGGCGCGGACGCCGTCACCGGATCCAGCCCTTTCTTCCGGAGGATCTCCTTCGACAGGAAGTCGGGGTTGCCCCCGAGCAGGATATCGGTGCCCCGGCCAGCCATGTTGGTGGCGATCGTGACCGCGCCTTCCCGGCCGGCCTGGGCGACGATCTCCGCCTCGCGCTCGTGATACTTCGCGTTGAGGACCTCGTGCCGGACCCCGCGCTTCTTCAGGAGGCTCGCCAGCGCCTCGGATTTCTCGATCGAGACGGTGCCGACCAGGACCGGCTGTCCGCTCTTGTTGCGCTCGATGATGTCGTCGACGACCGCGTTGAACTTCTCGCGCTCGGTCTTGTACACGACGTCCGGGTTGTTGATCCGGATGAGCGTCCGGTTCGTCGGGACGATCGTGACGTCGAGCTTGTAGATCTTGGCGAACTCCTCGGCCTCGGTCTCGGCGGTGCCGGTCATGCCGGCGAGCTTCTCGTACATGCGGAAGTAATTCTGGAACGTGATCGTCGCCAGTGTCTGGTTCTCGCGCTCGATCCGGACGGACTCCTTGGCCTCCACCGCCTGGTGGAGCCCGTCCGACCAGCGCCGGCCCGGCATCTGGCGTCCGGTGAACTCATCGATGATGACGACCTGCCCGTCCTTGACGATGTAGTCGACGTCGCGCCTGAAGAGCGCGTGGGCCCGGAGCCCCTGCTGGATGTGATGCAGCATCGTCATGTTGCGCGGGTCGTAGAGGTTGTCGACGTTCAGCAGGCGCTCGCAGCTGGCGACGCCCTCCTCGGTCAGGGAGACCGCGCGCGCCTTCTCGTCGACGATGAAGTCGCCCTTCTTCTCGGCCTCGATCTCCGAGAGCTTGCCCTCGACGATCGTGGCGGCCCGGCGGAGCTTCGGGATGATCCGGTCGATCTTGTAATAGAGATCGGTCGACTCGTCGGCCGGTCCGGAGATGATCAGCGGCGTCCGCGCCTCGTCGATCAGGATCGAGTCCACCTCGTCGACGATGGCGTAGTGGAGCTCGCGCTGCACGAGCTCCTCGAGCGTGAAGCGCATGTTGTCGCGCAGGTAATCGAACCCGAACTCGTTGTTGGTGCCGTACGTGACGTCGGCCCGGTACCCCTCCCGCCGCGTGCACGGCCGCAGCGAGCTCAGCCGGATGTCGGATGTCACATACGCGGGATCGTAGAGGAACGAGGCTTCGTGCTGGATGACGCCCACCGAAAGCCCGAGCTTGTCGTAGATCGGCCCCATCCACTGCGCGTCGCGCTTGGCCAGATAGTCGTTGACGGTGACGATGTGCACGCCGCGGCCGGTGAGGCCGTTGAGGTAGGCGGGCAGCGTGGCCACGAGCGTCTTGCCCTCGCCGGTCGCCATCTCGGCGATCTTGCCCGCGTGGAGCACCATGCCGCCGATCAGCTGCATGTCGAAGTGCCGCATGGCGACCGTGCGGCGCGCCGCTTCGCGACACACCGCGAACGCCTCGGGCAGCACGTCGTCGATCGGCTCGCCGCCCTCGAGCCGCTTCTTGAACTCCTCGGATTTCGCGCGCAGGGCCGCGTCGTCGAGCGACCCCAGCGAGCCCTCGAACGCGTTGATCGCGGCGACGATCGGCATCATCCGCTTGACGTCGCGCTCGTGCTTGGTGCCGAAGATCTTCTTGAGCAGAACGTCGATCATGCCGTGCTCATTATACAGGGCGCGTTCGCGGACCCGGCCGCTCCAAAAGCTCGCGCGCGTGCCCGCGCGCCGTGTCGGTGACCCGCTCGCCCGCGACCATGCGCGCGACTTCCTCGACGCGCGCGTCGCCGGTCAGCACCTCCGCGCTCACGCGCGTGCGGCCCGCGCGCACGCCCTTCCACACGCGCACGTGGTGCGTCGCGCGGGCGGCGATCGGCGCCAGATGCGTGACGCAGAGCACCTGGCGCCCCTCGGCGGCCCGGGCGAGCTTCTGGGCGACGACCGCCGCCACGCGCCCGCCGATTCCCGAGTCGACCTCGTCGAAGATCATCGTGGGCACGCGGTCGGCGCGCGCCAGGACCGCCTTGAGCGCGAGCATGGTTCGCGAGAGCTCGCCGCCCGACACCACCTTGGCCAGCGGACGCACGTCCTCGCCCGCGTTGGCCGACAGGCGAAACTCGACCCGGTCGAGGCCGCGCGGCCCGACGTCCGTCATCGGACCGGGCTCGACCGAGACCGCGAAGCGGGCCCGGTCCATCCCCAGCTGGCGCAGCTCCCGCTCCGCCTCGCCGGCGAGCCGGTCGGCCGCGGTGCGACGACGCTCCGAGAGCGCGCCGGCGGACCGGGTGAGCTCGGCCTGCAGCTCCGCGAGCAGCCTCTCCTGCTCGGCCAGGATCTCCTCGTGGCGGTCGAGCTTCTCGAGCTCGACGGCCGCCCCTTCCCGGAACGCGAGCATCGCCGCTTCGGTATCCCCGTATTTCCGCTTGAGCCGGGTGAGCGCGTCGAGGCGCTCGTCCACCGCCTCCAGACGTCCGGGCGTCACCGTCACGCGCTCGCGGAGTCCCCGCACGGCCGCGAGCGCATCCTCGATCAGGGCGCCGGCGCCGTCGATCGTGTCGGCGGGCGCGGCGAATGCCGGGTCGAATCGCGCGAGCTCACGCAGGAGGCGCCCGGTACGGTGCAGCCGGCTCGCCGCCGAGCTCTCTTCCTCGTCGAGCAACCCGCCGACCTCGGCGAGCCCCGCGGTCAGCCGCTCGGCGTGCTGGAGCCGCCGGCGCTCGGCCCGCAGCTCCTCCTCCTCGCCCTCCCGCAGGCGCGCGCCATCGAGCTCCGAGAGCTGAAAGCGGAGGAGATCCTCGCGCTGCGCTCGATCGCGCTCCGCCGCCCGTGCGCGCTCGACCTCGGCCTGCGCGGCCCGATGCCTGGCGAAGATCTCCCCCACGCGCTCGCGCAGTTCCTCGGCGTCCCCAAAGCGGTCCAGGAGATCCAGCTGGCGGGCCGGCTCCAGGAGGCGCTGGTGCTCGTGCTGGCCGTGGATCTCGACGAGGTGGTCGCCGAGCCGCTCCAATAGCCCGACCGTCACGGGCGAGTCATTCACGAACGCGCGGTGGCGCCCGGAGTGCGCGAGCTCCCGGCGCACGACGAGCTGGCCGTCGTCCAGGGCGAGCCCGGCGTCGTCGAGCACGGCCGCCACCGGACCGCGGGGCTCGACGTCGAACACCGCCTCGACGGTCGCGGTCTCGGTGTCGGTGCGGATGACGTCGGTCTGGGCGCGAGCCCCCCGGATCAACAGGATCGCGTCGATGAGCATGGACTTGCCGGCGCCGGTCTCGCCGGTCAGGACGTTGAGCCCGGGGGCGAACACTGCGGTCACTGCGTCGATCACGGCGAAGTTGCGGACTCGAATCTCGCGGAGCATCTGAGCCGATGCTAGGTCAGCGGAGCGGCCACCTCAAGCGGTATCGGAGCGAATACGCTGTTAACGCTCACCCCACTTGAGCTTTGTCCGCAGGACCGAGAAGAAGTCCTTCTGCGGGAAGCGAACGAGCCTGATGCGGGAGGCGGCCTTGCGAATCTCGACCGTGTCGCCTTCCCGCAGGCCGACGCCGACCTGGCCGTCCATCGTGGCCATGACCTCCTGATCGGCCAGAAGGGTGACCTCGATGCGGTCCGTCCCCGGCACCACGATGGGCCGGTTGGTCAGGGTGTGCGAGCAGATGGGGGTCAGGACGACAGCGTCCATCGTGGGAAAGAGAATCGGCCCGCCAGCCGAGAGCGAATAGGCCGTGGAGCCCGTCGGCGTCGAGATGATGAGCCCGTCGGCCCGGTAGGCCGTCGCATACCGGCCCTCGACCGATACCGAGAGGTCGATGATGCGGCTCATCGCCGACTTGGTGATGACGATGTCGTTGAGCGCCGCGTACTCGCCCAGCGGCTGCCCGTTGCGCACGATCCGGGCGGCCAGGAGCATGCGCTCCTCGATCGCCATGTGGCCCCCGAGGTACGCCTCCAGGGCTGGGAACATCTCGTCGAGGGTCGTCGCGGTGAGGAAGCCGAGCCCGCCGAGGTTCACGCCCAGCAAGGGAACGCCGAGATCGCCCACCGCCCGCGCCATCGAGAGGAGGGTGCCATCGCCTCCGAGGATGATGAGCAGATCGACCTGGCTGGGGAGCTCCGCCCTGCCGGCGGCGGCGGTGACCGCCGATGGGACGAGGTCCGCGGTCTCCTTCTCGAGCACCACGGAGTGTCCCCGGCTCGTGAGCCACGGGAGGAGCTGGAGAATGATCCCCTGGGCCCGGGCCGCATCCGGCTTCGCGACGATGCCGACTCGTGTCACGCGAGGGCCTCGATACTCCGGCTGATCATCGACTCGAGGTCGCTGGCGGTGGGGCCGTGTGACGTGAAGTGGAGGAAGAACTCGTGGTTGCCCTTCGGACCGCGCAGCGGCGAGGCGGTCACGCCGAGAACGTGCCAGCCGCGCAGCACGACGTAGCGCGCGAGGCGCTGCACCGCGGCCCGGTGCTGCGCCGGATCGCGCACGACACCGCCCTTGCCGACGTGCTGGCGGCCGACCTCGAACTGCGGCTTCACCAGGGCGACGATCTCCCCGCGCGAGGCCAGAACGCCGAACACCGCCGGCAGAATCTTCTCGAGCGAGATGAACGAGACGTCGATGACGGCGAGCGTGGGCTGCTCGCCGAAGACCCGCGGGTCGAGCGCCCGCGCGTTGGTGTGCTCCATGACGACGACCCGCTGGTCCTTCCGGAGCCGCTGGTCGAGCTGGCCGGTACCGACGTCCACGGCGTACACTCGCGTGGCGCCGCGCTGCAGCAGGCAGTCGGTGAATCCACCGGTCGAGGCGCCCACGTCCAGGCAGACCCGTCCGGGGACTTTGACCTGAAAGTTGTCGATGGCGTGAACGAGCTTCTCGCCCCCGCGACTCACGAACGGGGCTCGTCCCCGCAGCTCGACCTCGGCCGCCGACGCCACGAGAGCGCCTGCCTTGTCGACTCGCTCGCCGTCCACGAACACGTCGCCCGCCAGGATGTGCCGGGCCGCCTTTTCTCGGCTTTCCACCAAGCCCTTGTCAACGAGCAGCCGGTCGATCCGAACACGAGCTGGAGTACGCTTCATATGGCGCTCATTATAGGCGACCGGTCCGCCGGGGCCGCATCAGAAACAGCAGGACGATCCCCGCCAGAAAGCCCCCGATGTGGGCAAACCACGCGGTTCCGCCGGCCGCGTCCCCCGCCGCCACGCTGACCGTGATGAGCCCGTTGAGGAACTGGACGACGATCCAGAAGCCGAGCACGATGCTCGCCGGCCAGCGGACGATCCGAAAGAAGAAGCCGAAGATCAGGAGGACCAGCACTCGCGCGTAGGGGAACAGCAGAAGGTAAGCCCCGAGCACCCCCGACACGGCCCCGCTCGCCCCGACCATCGGGACGCGCGAGCCGGGATGGACCACGACCTGCGCGAGGGCCGCCGCCACGCCGGCGACGAGGTAGAAGACGAGGAAGCGCCCGTGCCCGAGAGTGTCTTCGACGTTGTCGCCGAAGATCCACAGGTAGAGCATGTTGCCGGCGACGTGGAACAGGCCGCCGTGCATGAACATCGAGGTGAAGATCGTCGCGAGCGGCGGCGGAAAATCCCCGGGGACCGAGCAGGCGCCGGTCACCCGGCACGGAACCGCGCCGAACTCGAGGATGAACGCTTCCGCCGCCCGCTCGCTGTCCATGCCGATCGAGGCCTGGTAGAGAAAGACGAGGACGTTCAGAACGATCAGCCCGATCGTGACGAACGGGAAGCCGCTACTCGGAACGTCGTCCTTGAGCGGGATCATTGTTTCGGCGTCGTCGGCTGCAACACAACGACGGTCGGCCGGGTCAGGTAGCGCTCGGCAGCCCGCGCCACGTCCGCAGCGGTCACCGCCTCGACGGCGCGGCCGAAGCGGTCCGGAAAGTCCCAGCCGACGCCGACGACCTCGAAGAAGGCGAGGTACCACGCCTGGCGCGCGTTCGTGCGGCGATCCATCGAGAGCTGGCCACGGATGTACGCCTTGGCCCTCGCGAGCTCGTCGCCGATGGCCGGGGTGGCCCGCGCGCGCTCGAGCTCGCTCAGCACGCCCGCCTCGGCTGCTGCGGCGCTCGCCGGCGCCGTGCCCAGGTAGGCGACGAAAAAGGCGGGCCCGGTACGGAACGGCGTGACCACCCCGGTCGAATAGGCGAGCCCGCGACGGTCGCGGAGCTCCACGAATAGCCGGCCGGCCATCCCGCCGCCGAGGGTCGCACCGAGCACCCGCACGGCCGGATAAAGCGGGTCCGTCAGACCGGGCACGAGGTATCCCACGAAGATCTGAGCCTGCTGGGCTGGAAGCGTGATGACGCGACGGTCGCCCTTCGCCGCCGGCGCGGCGGGCGCCTCGGGCGGCGTGGCCGTCGTGCGGACCACCCGGCCGAAGAGGCGCTCGGCCGCGCGCACGACGCGGTCACGCGCCACCTCGCCGCTGACCGCGAGCACCATGCGCTCGGGGCGATAGATCGCCCGGTAGTGCGCGAACAGATCGTCGCGGGTGAACCGCTCGATCGTTTCCCGCCGGCCGAGGCTTTGCGAGGCGTAGGGATGCGAGCCATAGAGGTCGCGCAGCATGGTGTCGAAGGTCAGGGAGAACGGCGCGTCGGCGCGAGCCTTGATCTGGCCGAGAAGGAGCCGCCGCTCCTTTTCGATCTCGTCCGCCGGCAGCGTCGCGTCCAGCGCGACCTCGGCGATCAGCCCGAGGAGCGTCTCCCAGTGACGCGCGAGCGCCTGACCCCGCACCTCGGCCGACTCGACCTCGCCGCCGGCATCGAGCGTGCCGCCGATGTCTTCATAGCTCGTGGCGAGCTGGACGGCCGTCCGCTTGCTCGTGCCGCGCAGCATCACGCGGTGGAGGAAGTTGGTGATGCCCGTGGTCGTCGGCGATTCGAAGCGTGAGCCGGCTCGCACCTGTAGCGACATCGCGACCACGCCGGCCGCGGCGTCCTCGCGCACGAGCACCGTCAGCCCGTTCGGGAGGACCTGTCGTGAGACCGAGGGCTCCTGAGCCTGGACCGAAGCCGCGAGGCCCATGGCGAGGAGAACGGACCCGAGTGACAGCCCGATGCGGCTCATCGGGAGGGCGGCACGAACGCGAGCCGGCCGTAGCGCTCGGGATCCAGGTAGCGCCGCGCGACGAGACGAACCTGCTCGGCGGTGACCGTCCGCACCCGATCGATGTAGGCGAGCTCCTCGGCGATCCGCCAGACCGTCTCGGCGCGACCGAAGAGGCGTGCGCGGCCCTCGGCGGTCTCACTCCGGAAGGCGTGGTCGGCCTCGGCCAGCGTGATCGCTCGCCGGAGCTCCGCGTCGGTCACACCTTGCTCGCGCACCCGCTGGACCTCCTTCAAGATCTCGGCCTCGGCGCGGGCGAGATTCGACGGCTCGAGCTGCGCCGTCACCGTGATCACGCCTCCGGCCTCCAGCGCGGCGTAGTCAGACCCGACAGAGTTGACGAGCGCGAGCCGCTCGCGGAGCGACTGCGGCAGACGGGACGAGCGGGATTGCCCGAGAATCGAGACGAGCAGATCGACGGCCGGGGTGTCGGCATGGTCGAGCTTCGGCCCGAGCCACCCCACGCCCAGGTAGGCCAGCGCGCCGGGCCGCGGCATGTCGACTTTCCGCGGCGTGAGAGTGACAGGCGCCGGGGCGGGCAGCCGCTGGAAGCCACTGCGCGGCAGCCGGCCAAGCGAGCGCTCCGCTGCCCGAAGCGTTTCGGTCGGGTCGACGGGACCGACGACGACGAGCACGAACGACTCGGGAACGTAGTAGCGGCGATAGAAGGAGAGCAGCGTATCGCGCGTGAGCGCCTGGATAATCTCGGGCGTCCCGAGGACCGAGTGTCCGTAGGGATGACTGCCGAACACCACCTCGTAGAGCTGCCGGACGAGATAGCGCTGCGGGCTGTCCTCGCTGAGCCGCATCTCTTCGAGCACGACCTTCTTCTCGAGGTCGAGCTCGGTTTCGTCGAGAACCGAGTTGACGCTGATGTCGGCGAGCATCTCGATCGTGGGAACAGCGCGCGATTTCGGAAGCACGGCGTGGTAGAAGGTGTAGTCGAGCGAGGTGCCGGCGTTCACCCGTCCGCCGACGCCCTCGACGTCCCGGTCGACGAAGCCTCGCGCGCGGGTGGTCGTTCCCTTGAAGAGCATGTGCTCGAGGTAGTGCGCCAGGCCCAGCTCGGAGGCGGTCTCGTCCCGGCCGCCTGCGCGCA
>QHSM01000117.1 GCA_003221595.1 Candidatus Rokuibacteriota bacterium
GCTGTCTGGATGTTGTCCCCAGACTGTCGCGGTACCGTTAGAAGGTTTGCACTGAGTCTCCGCGCCGCGTTGCCACGACCTCCAATTGACCGGAACGACGAGGAGGGCTGGCCGGTGACCTTCTACACGGCATGGAGCACTCGCCGACGAGCGCGATGGCTAGAACGCCAACCTTACACGCGCGGCCAGCGTATAGGCATCCTGCGCCTCCTTCTTCAGGGCGGTGCCGTTGGAGCAAGCTGCGTTGGCGGTCACACCAGCTGGAACGACACACTCCGTTGCGTCCAGCGCGCTCCCGACAAAGAGCCAGCCTCCAACGATGTCGAAGGCGGCGTTGGGCGAGAAGCGCCAGGTGACTCCGAGATTGAGCTCGGTCCCGAGATAGTTGGAATCGCCCGACACCCAGCTGTTCTGGCTGACGGTCGTCCGCGCGGGGGCGCCGACGCCGCCGGCGGTGGAGCTCGCGAGCTGGCTGCCCGTGTCGGTGTCGACTGCCTCCGCGGTGAACAAGGCGTGGGCGACCCCGTACAGGCTGAGCGACGGCGTGAAGTTGTAGGTAGCCCGACCCGCGACCCCCCCGCGACCGTAGCGGTCGTAACCGATGAAGTTGTTGGTCGTCGCCCAGCCCTGGTTGAAGTAGTCAATTCCGGGCGCCCAGAACTGGCTCCAGCCGCCGGCCCAGTAGCTGCCGTCGTTGTCGAGCGGCTGGTAGTAACGAATCCCCTTGGCGAGGTTGTCGCGCGCCCTGTTGCCCGTGCTGTACATTCCGCGCGCCTCGAGAAGCAGTGGACCGAGCTGGTAGCTCGCGATGAGGTCGACGTGGAAGGCGCTCAGGTCAGCCGTGACCTTCTTGGTCCCGATGCCATTGGCCCCAGGACCGTTGTCAAAAGCCTGGCTGTCGACCCGTCCCCACTGATAGTAGAACGTGGGATCCAGGCCGAAGGGGCCGATCCGCCAGCGCGCGTCGATGCCGACCGTGTGGCGGTCTTCATGGTACGTGGGGTCACCCGCGGCAGGGGGATTGGAGGGGGCGCCCCTCGACGCGGTCGCGTTGAGCGTGCCGCCCGCGCTACCGCGGTTGGTCAGATTACGCCGGGCCGCTCCGTGCGTCTGGCCGTCGGCGTGGAACCAGGAGTACAGAGGCTTCAGGTCGAGCCCCTTGAACGGCGTGAACTCGGGGCTGAAGATCAGTGCGTAGTCCTCGCCGCGCCCGGTCTTGAGCGAGGGGTTACCCCGATTGGCGCCGGCTAGCTGATCCTCCACGATGACCCAGGCGAAGTTGGTCTTGACCTGCGGCACGATCGTCGTGACTGCCGAGATGCCGGCGAAGTCCCCGTTCGCATAGTTGGCCAGCTTGTACTGGGCGAGAGTACCGAAGGGCTGGCCGCCCGCCCGAGCTATAGTCTCGACCGGGATGAACGGAAGGAGGCTATCCTGGCCCGTCAGCGGAAACTCCGTGTAGATCCACTTGATCTCGATCATGCCGCCGACGTCGGTGTTGAGGTCAAGGTTGCCGTTGGCGTTGACCTTGGTCGCGGGTGGGAGGCGCCCGCGCTGGCCGGCGGGGTCGGCGGCAGCGGTACCACCCGCGGAGCCCGAGTTGTTGCCAGGAAAGCCGCCGTCGTTGGGCCCGGCCTGACCGTACATCAAGTCGATCTCGAGGCCGAGCACGGCCTTGACCCGCCCGACCGAGAACTCGAAGTCTGGACGGAACCGAGTCCGGGCGTACCACTCCGAGTCGCTGTTACGGGTCAGGTTGCCGTCGTAGGTGTTGCGGCCCATCGACGTGATCTGGTCGAAGAGCCCGGAGATCGTCACCTTCGGCACAGGCGCTTGAGCGAACCCAGGCGAAGCCAGCATCGCGAGGAGGACGAAAGCGAAAGCTGCCGGAACGACGAATTTCGACATACCGCCGCCCTCTTCAAGAGGCCGAACCATTGACGACGCCACATGGCCGCCATCACTAACCGCTGCCGACGCACGAAGCACTGGACCGGCTCACTCTTCGCAACGATTGACAGGTAAGCGATTGACGGATGGAGAAGGCGGCCCGCGGACAGGCGAATGCCTTCGTGGGCCACCGGAACAGTCGAGGAAAAGCTGGCTGCGGATCCGATCGAGGAGCATCACTGCCTCCACGACGGTCGGACCGGGCGGATCGGCGAGACTCTGCGCCACACCTTCGTGGTTGTCAAGGCTGTTCTTGACCGCTGCTGGTGCTACGTGAAAATGTCATGGGGTAACAGCTCGGCGGCCAGCGCAGGCAACCGGTCGAGGTTCCCATCTGCGTAGCGATAGTCGATGACGATGTTCGATCCGGGCATCCAGCCCAATTCGCGGAGCCCTGCTTCGAAGTGTTCCTGCTGTCGGAAGGCGTCGTCAGGCGGCGACTTGCCGGGAGAGAGAACACCGACGCGCGGCACGATCAGTCGTATGCTGCCGGGGAGTCTAGCCGAAGCTCACCACGCGCCGGACAAAACAAAAGGGCCGCGGCCGTCCCGGTGTTCTGGAACGAACGCGGCCCGCGTTCGGATTTCTTGCGCGCGCTACCGTGCAGGGGGCGGTGGCGGTGGCGTCCCCGCCGGGGGCGGGGGCGGCTCGTTCGCCGATGGCGATCTCGCCGGCGGCGGTGCCGGAGAGGACTGGGTCTTCGCGGCCGCCGTCGGGCACTTGTAGACATTCGCGGCCATCATCTTCAGGTCGTCCACTCTGAACGTGAGGACGGCCGCGTTGCCGCCGCCTCTCACGATCTTGCGCCGGAGATCTTTGACGTTGTCGTCTCCGGCCACACCGATCTGGTTGCACCCCGACACGAGCGCCGGCTCAGTCGTGAGAAACACCGCCGCCATCGCCTTGTGTTCTTGTTCGTCCTGCCACGAGTAGTACGGCGACGGCCCCCAGTAGGGGCCGACGCCGATGACGACGCGACCGCCGCCCCACCCGCCGCCCCAGGCGTGGCTCGGCGTGGCGGTGACGACGAGCAACGCGGCCGCCAGGACAGACACCGTCGCGGACCGGGCTATCTTGCTCACCGCATCCCTCCGTCCCCCCGATGATAGTACGGATACGGGCGGTAGTCCCGGTACGGATGGTAGGCCCGGTACACGGGTCGGCCGGGAATCACGACAACGGGCCGGGGCGCCACGACCACGGGTGGCCCGAGGATCGGCACGGGAGCAGGCACGAAAACACATCCCGACGCGCCGAGCGAGGCGGCCAGGAGCATCGCAGCGACCACACGTCCCGATCGAGCTCGACGTTCCATGAGCGTCCTCCTGCCGAGTTAGACGGATCGGGAGCGCGTTTGTTTAGTCGCCGGGCGCCTTCCCGCCGGGCCCTGCCATCAGATCGGGCATGGGGCGTGGTACCATGCAAACGCTCGAATCCACTTCGGAGTGCCCATGAAAGTCGCGGTCGAGTCGATCGAAGGCTGCAAGCGGCGTCTCGCGGTCGAGGCGCCGGTGGACGTCGTGCAACAGGAATGGGAGCGGGCGTACGGTCGGGTCCAGAAGCAGGCGCGGCTGCCCGGATTCCGGAAGGGCCACGTCCCGCGCTCGCTCGTGAAGGTGCACTTCTCCGACGACGTGCGGCGTGAGGTTGCCGAGCATCTCATCCCCGACGTCTACCGGAAGGCGCTCACCGAGGCGAAGCTGGATCCCGTCAACGAGCCCGACCTGCAGGAGGTCAAGCTCGAGGAGGGCGCGCCGCTCAGCTTCGTGGCCGTCGTCGAGGTCAAGCCGGCGATCGCGCTGAGCGACTACAAGGGCGTCGCGGTGCAGCACGCGCCGGTGCCGGTGACCGCCGACGATCTCACCGCCGCGCTCGAGCAGATGCGCGAGCAGCAGGCGCAGTTCCACGTCGTCGAGCGGCCGGCCGCCACCGGCGATCTGGTCGTGGTCGACTACACGATCGCGATCGACGGGCACCCGCCGTCCAGCCAGACCGGCTACGAGTTCCTGGCGGGGGCGCGCAACGTCCTGCCCGAGATCGACGACGCGGTGGTCGGCGTGCGCGCGGGCGAGGAACGCCAGGTCACGCTGCGCTTCGCCGACGACCATCGCCGCGAGGACCTGCGCGGGCGCGGCGGCCAGGCCACCGTCAAGGTCGTCGAGGTAAAGGAAAAGGCGCTGCCCACGCTCGACGACGACTTCGCGAAGTCGATCGGTGAGTTCGAGACGCTGGAGGCGCTGCGGGCCGAGCTCCTGAAGCAGCTCGAGGCGCGGCGCCAGCACGACGAGACCCGGGCGCTACAGGAAAAGGTCGTCGACGCGGTGGTGGCGCAGCACGAGTTCACGGTGCCGGACGCCCTGGTCATGCGCCAGGTCGCCCACCGCATCGAGCACGCGCGCGAGTCGGTGCGGCAGCAGGGAATCGATCCAGAGCGGATGCCCTGGGACTACGAGAAGCTGATCGCCGAGCTGCGTCCCAACGCCGAGAAAGCCGTGCGCCGCGCCCTCCTGCTCGAGGCCATCGCCGACAAGGAAGCCATCGCGCCCACCGACGCCGACGTGGACGCCGAGGTGGAGAAGCTCGCGCAAGCCAGTCAGCGGCCGGCGCCGGCCGTCAGGCGTATGATGGAGAAGAGCGGTGACCTCGACGGGCTCCGCCAGGGTCTTCGCGATCGCATGACCCTCGAGCTGCTCGTCGCCAACGCGAACGTCAAAGCATGAACGCTTCGAGTAATGGCAGTGCGAGCCGCCGGCCGTCGCGGGGCTGGGGCCCCGCCGTCCGAGGCGAGCCGAAGAAGAGGAGACCCCCGATGGCTCTGGTTCCGATGGTCGTCGAGCAGACTCCGCGCGGCGAGCGGGCGTTCGACATCTTCTCGCGTCTCCTCAAGGAGCGCATCATCTTCCTGCCGACCTTCATCGAAGACGAGCTGGCGAATCTCGTGATCGCCCAGATGCTCTACCTGGAGGCGGACGATCCTGACAAGGACATCAACCTCTACATCAACTCGCCGGGCGGCTCGGTGACCGCGGGCATGGCCATCTACGACACGATGCAGTACGTGAAGCCGGCGATCTCGACCATCTGCATGGGCCAGGCGGCCTCGATGGCCGCGCTCCTGCTGTGCGCCGGCGCCAGGGGCAAGCGCTTCGCCCTGCCGCACTCGCGGATCCTGATCCACCAGCCCCTGGGCGGCGCCCAGGGCCAGGCGACCGACATCGACATCCAGGCCAAGGAGATCCTCCGGATGCGCGAGGAGCTGAACCGCATCCTCGTCTATCACACCGGCCAGTCGATGGATAAGATCCAGCACGACACGGACCGCGACTTTTTCATGACCGCGGAGCAGGCGAAGGAATATAGGATCGTCGATGAAGTGATCTCCTCCAAGCCGACGACCCGACCGGTGACCGCAGCAGCGGCACTCGCGATCCAGAAGTAACCACCCGATGGCCCGCGCGCGGGAAGGCAACGGAACCCTGCGGTGCTCGTTCTGCGGCAAGAGCCAGAACGACGTCCGCAAGCTCATCGCCGGCCCCACCGTCTATATCTGCGACGAGTGCATCGAGCTGTGCAACGACATCATCGCGGAGGAGTGGGAAGAGGAGAAGTCGCGGGAGCTCCGGAGCCTGCCGAAGCCGTCCGAGATCAAGACCCTCCTCGACCAGTACGTGGTCGGCCAGGAGCGCGCCAAGAAGGTCCTGGCGGTGGCGGTGCACAACCACTACAAGCGGATCGAGTCCGGCGGCGGCGGGTCGAGCGACGTCGAGCTGCAGAAGTCGAACATCCTCATGATCGGCCCCACCGGCTCCGGCAAGACGCTGCTCGCGCAGACACTCGCCAAGATGCTCCGGGTGCCGTTCACGATCGCCGACGCGACGACGCTGACGGAAGCGGGATACGTCGGCGAAGACGTCGAAAACATCATTCTGAGACTGTTGCAAGCGGCGGACTATGACGTCGAGCGCGCCGAGCGCGGCATCGTCTACATAGACGAGATCGACAAGATCGCGCGCAAGTCAGAGAACCCGTCGATCACGCGCGACGTGTCCGGCGAAGGGGTGCAGCAGGCGCTGCTGAAGATCCTCGAGGGCACCGTCGCGAACGTGCCGCCGCAGGGCGGCCGCAAGCACCCGCACCAGGAGTTCATCCAGGTCGACACCACGAACGTGCTGTTCCTCTGCGGCGGTGCCTTCGTCGGACTCGACAAGATCATCGAGAACCGCGTGGGCCGCTCGGGCATGGGCTTCGGGGCCGAGATCAAGAGCCGCGAGGAGCGCCGCATCGGCGACCTCCTGTCGATGATCCAGCCGGAGGACCTCCTGAAGTACGGGCTCATCCCCGAGTTCGTCGGCCGGCTCCCGGTGATCGCGACGCTTCACGACCTCGACGATCAGGCGCTGACCCGCATCCTCCGCGAGCCGAAGAACGCGATCATCAAGCAGTACCAGAAGTACTTCGACCTGGAGAAAGTGCGGCTCAAGTTCACCGACGACGCGGTGGCGGCCATCGCGCGCGAGGCGCTCAAGCGCGGCACCGGCGCGCGCGGGCTGCGCGCCATCCTGGAAGAGGTCATGCTCGAGATCATGTACGATCTGCCCTCGATCCAGGGGCTGAAGGAGTGCGTGATCACGCGCGAGGTCATCCTCAATCGCGAGAGGCCGATACTCGTTTCCGAAGCGAAAGAACAGACGGCCTGAGCGGCACCCTCTTTGTCGTTGCCACCCCGATCGGAAACCTCGAAGACATCACTCTGCGCGCGCTCCGCGTCCTGCGCGAGGCCGATCTGGTCGCCTGCGAGGACACGCGGCGGACGCGCGCGCTCCTCACGCACTTCGACATCCACAAGCCGACCGTCAGCTACTACGAGCACAACAAGCTGACCCGCGGGCGCGAGCTCCTGCGCGAGCTCGCGGCCGGCCGCTCGATCGCGCTGGTGACCGACGCGGGGACGCCGGGCATCTCCGACCCGGGCGTGCTGCTCGTGCGCGAGGCGCGCGCCCACGGCGTGCCGGTGGTGCCGGTTCCCGGGCCGGCGGCGCTGGTCGCCGGCCTCTCGGCGGCGGGCCTCCCCGCCGACCGGTTCGTCTTCGACGGCTTCCTGCCGGTGAAGCCCGGCAAGCGGATCAATCGGCTCACGGCGCTCCGGGCGCTCGCGACGACGGTGGTGCTGTACGAGTCGCCCCACCGCATCGTGGCCACCCTGGGCGCGATCGGCGAAGTCTACGGCGAGGTCGAGCTGGTGGTCGCGCGCGAGCTGACCAAGCAATACGAAGAGGTCGTGACGGCGACGCCGGCGGCGCACCTGGCGCGGCTGGCGGCGGGCCCGGTCCGGGGCGAATTCACGCTGGTCATCCCGGCCGCATAGGCCGTCCGCGTCGAGGCCGATGGCGACGCCGATCCTGAGCCCCGCGACACGAGATGAGCCGGCGCCGCGGTCAGCGCACGCACACGCCCGGCAGCCACGTCCCGTCGGCCGCCTGGCAGGAGCACGGCGTGCCGGGCATGACGGTCGAGGGGATCGCGCAGACGCCCCATTGCGTGGAGCAGACCCTGATCAAGGCGTACGGATAGTCCGGCGGGAGAAGCTGGTAGAACTGGGGCGCCGGAGTCTCCTGCGCGGCCGTGGCGACAGCGCAGAGGGTGAGGAGAGCCGCGAGAAGCCCTCGCGCCGACATGGTTAGAGCATACCCCAGCGACCTCGCATCGCCCGGTCAACGCCCGGCCGCCGACACGGACGTTTGTGCCCTCATGCAGCGACCCGTATACTCCGAGTGGCTATGAGCGTTCCGAAGGCGCTGACCATCGCCGGCTCCGATTCCGGCGGCGGAGCGGGCATCCAGGCAGATCTCAAGACCTTCTCGGC
>QHSM01000020.1 GCA_003221595.1 Candidatus Rokuibacteriota bacterium
GCCGGGTGCTCGAGGAGCCAGGCGCGTATCGACTGCATCGAAACCGCCTCGCGCTTCAGCTCACCGCGCTGGATCAGTACGGCCCCGAGGGCGGTGTAGGGCCGGCCGTTCTGCGCCGCGTACGCCGCACGGACGACGGTTCCGTCGTCCAGCACCACCCGACCCGACCCCTGGATCTGTAGAAAGAACGCGTCGATCGGGTCGTCGACAAAGAGGATCGGTACGGCCGTGCCCAGTGCGCCTTCGATTTCCGCTCGAGGCGGGTACGGAACCAACCGGCCGTCCGCCACCTTCCCCACGATCCCCTGCCCCTTGAGACTTTCGCGGAAAAGGCCCAGGTCGACGTTCACCAGATCGCCGGGCACAGCGTAGAGCGGCGTTTGATAGGCGCCGTGGCGCGTGCGGCTGCCCCTGAGCTGCGGCTCGTAATAGCCCGTGAAGAGGCTCACGCCCGAGTCGTTCCCGACGCGGTACGGCACGAATTCGAGCTCGAAGAACCCGCGCGCCGGCTCAGGGCCGTCGCTCGACACGAGCGAGGCCGCGCCGCAGACCTGGCGCCACTCCACAGCGACACCGGCGTAGTTCACGCCTCCGAGCGGAGCATCGTCAGACTTGGCCGCGAGCACGGCGCACGAGCGCAAGAACGCCTGCAGGGCGCCTCTGGGATCGCCTTGCGCCCAGCCTTCGAGCTCGCTGAATTGCATGGCGTCGAGCCGAAGAGAAGGTGGAACGGCCGGCTGCGGCCCGGGCGCCGGCGCCGGGGCCGAGCGGGGAGCGCCGGGTGGCGCCGGCCGCAGCATTCCGCAACCGGCGAGGACCAGGACGGCGAGCGAGCCGGCCAGGGCTCGCGACCCGAGAAGGGAGAGACGCCGGCGGCTCAGTCTTCGCTGAGCCACACGTCCTGGAGCTTCTGGTTCGAGTAATGATTCGGCGGCGCCACGTAATTCTTCACCTTTGTCCAGTGCACCACGCTCCGCGCCCACCAGATGCCCGGGATGTAGTATACGTGCCCGAGCACGATCCTTTCGATCTCGGTGATGAGCTTCTTCCGTTCCGCGGGATCCAGAGCCCTCGACTGGCGGGTGAAGAGGTCGTCGAGCCTCGGATCGGAGAATCGACCCCAATTGTTGCTGTCGCCCGTCGTGTACCGCTCGAGGAACTGGTCGGGGTCGTCCATGAAGTTGAACGAGGGGTTCACGATCAGCTCGAAGTTGCCGGTGTCCCGGCCATCCGCGAACCAGGACGCCGACTCGAGCGGCCGGTGCTCGGCCTCGACGCCGATCTTGCGCCACTCCTGGATCACGAACGTGCCGAAGTCGAGGTACGGGACTCGGACGTTGCGGTTCTTCAACACTACTTTCAATCCGTTGGGGTAACCGGCCTCGGCGAGGAGGCGCTTGGCCTCGGCGCGGTTCTTCTCCATGTCCTTCCCGAAGCCCGGAAACTTTGGCAGCTCGGCGTCCGACAGCGCCCACTCCGTTCCGGGACGCATCAGCCCGCCGACGTCCTTGAGGCTCGCGATGGGGTAGAGCACGCGACTCGCGGTGTACCGATCGAGACCGAGCGTCAACGCCTTACGGACGCGTTCGTCGGTGAAGGGCTTGATCTTCTGGTTCACCGAGATGCCGAAGATGCCCGTGGCCGGCGTATCCTGCACGACCACCTTATCGCCCAGCTGTTTCCGGATCGCCTCGACCTCGGACAGCGGCAAGGTGCGGAACTCGATGTACGCGCGACCCGAGCGAATGGCTGCCGCCCGCGCCGATGTCTCGGTGCTGACGAAGAACTTGTAACCGTCGAGATACGGGCGGTCCTTGATGAAGTAATCGGGGTTCCGCTCGCCCTCGAACGTCGATCCGGGCGTGCGGCTCTTGAACTTGAAGGGCCCGGACCCGACGATGTTCGTCTTGAAGTAGTTCGGATCCTTGTCGAGGTACTTCTTCGGATAGATCACGCTCCACGGCGAGGCCAGGTTGCCCAGGAGCGACGCCGATGGGTGCTTGAGCTTGAACACGATGGTGGAGGCATCGGGAGTCTCGATGCTGGTGATCGCGGCATAGGTGTTCCTGCGGATGCTGCGGACACCCTCCGGCGGAAACACGATTTTCTCGTAGGTCGCCTTGACGTCCGCCGCCGTCAGCGGCGAGCCGTCGTGAAAGCGTATCCCCTGCCGGAGCTTGAACGTGTACGTGAGCCCATCCGCCGCGATCTTCCACTCGGTCGCCACGTCGCCGATGACCTTCGGGTAATTGTACGGGTCGATCTGGAGCAGGGTGCTGTAGCACGGCGCCACCAGGTGGAGGGTGGCGAACGTCTCCTCCTGGTGCGGATCGAGACTCGGCGCGTCGGCGGCGATCGCGGCGAGCAGCACACCGCCGCGTCGCGGCGTGTCCGCCGCGCGGGCCGGAGGAGCCGCCGAAAAGAGGACGGTGATCGCGGCCACGGCCGCGAAGACAACGAGCGTGCGATGACTCCTCATGATCTCAGCCCTCCGCCGGGCGCCACGATCACGCCTCCGGAGGCCGAAGTCAAGCAGGAGGATGCCGCCGGCGAAATCCCGCTACCATCCGCGAAGAGACGACAGCGCGGCGGGCAGGAACCTCCTCGATCCGAACCGGATCAGCTGCAACGTGATATTGTCCGGGCCTCCCCGCTCGTTCGCCAGCGACACCAGCTGCTCGCAGGCTCGGTGCGGCGGTCGGCTCTCTGCCAGCTTCCGGATCTCGTGAGGTCTCACCTGTCGCGTGAGGCCGTCCGTGCAGAGCACCAATGTGTCTCCGCTATGGAGCGCCAGCGGCCCCTGGACATCGATCGTCACGTCCCTGGCGAGTCCCAGAGCCTGCAGGACCACGTGGGCGCTCGGGTGGTGCTCGGCTTCGGTCGGGCTGAGCACGCCGTCACGGACCAGCTCGGCGACGAGCGAGTGATCCTCGGTCAACTGACGAATCTGGCGGCCCCGGACGAGGAAGGCCCGACTGTCGCCAACGTGGGCCAGGAACGCATCGTGATCGCGGATGACCAGCGCCGTGAGCGTCGTCCCCATCGGCGTCTCGCCCTCGGCGACCCGGCTCTCGCGGTACACGGCGTCGTTGGTGACCTGGACGGACACGCGTAGCGCCTCCGGCAGAGGCTCCGAGCGCTCGGCGACGTAGTACGCGCCGCGCAGCGTCTCGACCGCGAGTCGACTGGCTACGTCTCCACGCGCAAGGCCGCCCATCCCGTCGGCCACCACGAAAAGACGCCCGCGCGACCGGAGAAGCTCCGGATCGTCCGGCTCGAAGGCGCCGAGGAAGTCTTCGTTTCGCGTGCGAACCCGGCCGATGTCCGTGAGGTGAGCGAACGTGACGGTCGCGACCCCGCCGGCCTCTCGCATCAGTCGGCGCTCCGCTTGCCGAGCCGCGCCTCGCTCGCCTCCACGGCGGTGATGAGCGTCCGGACTGGTGGGGGCGCCTGGCGGCGGCACGACACCGTCGCGCCGTCGAGAGCGGCAAGCCGTCGAACTTCCTCGCCGGCTCGCTCTGACCGCCCCAGAGCGAAGTAGGCGAGCACCAGATGACACCGGGCGTCGACCAGCGACCTCAGCCGCAGCGGCGTCGGGGACTGTCCTTCGATCTCGACCAGCGCCTGACCAAACCCGGTCACCGCTTCGCGGAAGTGGGCCGACTGGTAGGCGGCCTTGGCCTTGGCCAGAGCAGTCTCCGTTGGTCCGGACTCATTCTCGCGCCGCCCGTATTCGGCGAGGGCCTGCGCCAGGGCGCGCTGCTCCGTGCTCCACTGATTCTTGCCGAGGCCGGCATAGGCCTCGGCGAGGGCCTGGTGGACTTCGACCAGCTCTTCCAGGCGGAGCGAGCGCTTGTCGATCAGCTCGACATCCCATATCGCCTGACGCAGCGAGCGCACTGCGGGGTCGTATTCAAAGGCGCGGAGCTGAGTCAGCCCTCGATCGAGACTTGCCCGCTGCTCACGGTCGGCTCCCGCCATCGTGTACTTCACGAACTTGACGCCAGGAAGATCCCGCGTGAGCTCCTGCGTAGCGGCGCAGCCCCCGCCCAGAAGACAGATGAGTCCGAGAAGCCCTACCGCGCGGGGCGGGTTCATTGCTCGATGAACCGCCCGGTATTGAAGTCGAAGCTGAGCCGCAAGGGCGCATCGGGCGTGTGCCGATCGGTGACCCGTAGCAGCCGTTCCGGGCTGCGTTGTGTGTCCATCTGGAAGTAGACGCGATGCTCCCCGACTGGCACGCGCAGACAGGCCATCGGCGTGTATCCCGCGGGCCGGGCGTCGACGTAAACCTCAGCGAACGGAACCGCGTTCACGCTGAGGCACCTCGACTCGTGGGGCGCCGCGGCGACGCGACTCAGCGCCGCTGGAGGAGCCGACCCCGTCGGGGTCGCCGGGCGGGAGGCCGGGGCCGTCACGGTCGGCGCCGCCGGTCGCAAGGCCGGGGTCGTCGGCGCCGGTCGCGCCGTCGGTTCCGCCTCACGCTTGACGACCGACGCCGGTGCGGCGGTCCGCGGAAGGTCCGGTGCGCCCCGCAAGCCGGCCCACGTTCCGGCACCGAGCGCCGCCAGGCACATCACGCTGACCATGACGCGAACGGGGCGCGAGAGGAGCCACGTCCGTCGCAGGTCCCGCAGCGCCTCGCGGAAGGTCCGAACGGTCCACGGCCGCTTCTCGCCGCTCGCCGCCTCGCGCAACGCATTGGCGAGGTCCGTGGCCGTCGCGTACCGCGCCTCCGGCTCCTTCGCCAGGGCGCGCCGCAGGACCCGGTCGAGAGCAAGGGGCAGCTCGGCCTTGTGGTGACGCACGGATGGCGCGTCGATGTTGACGATGCGGTAGAGCACGGCGGCGAGATCGGCGGCATTGAAGGGATTGACCCCGGTGAGCGTTTCGTAGAGCACGACACCGAGGGAGAACAGATCGCTACGCGGATCGGCGGCCAGGCCCCGGACCATCTCGGGGGACATGTAGGCCGGCGTCCCCAGCATCGTGCCGGTCTGCGTGTGACTGGCGTCCAGGATGCGGGCCGTGCCGAAATCGGTGACCTTCGTGACGCCGGGCCCGACGAGGATGTTTCGGGGCTTGATGTCTCGATGAACGACACCGTGGCGATGGGCATAGTCGAGCGCCGCACAGACCTGCACCACGATCTCCACCGCGTCCGCCAGAGGGAGGGGCTGGCCACCCAGCAGCAGATCGGCGAGCGTACCCCCCTCGATGTACTCCATGACGATGAACGGTCGGCCCTCGGCCTCGCCCACGTCGTGAACGGCGATGATCGCCGGATGCGTGAGCCGGCCGGCCGCCACGGCTTCTTGATGAAAGCGCTGCTTCAGGCCGACGCCCGACTCGTCGAAGGAAACCAGCTCCGGGCGGAGGATCTTCATGGCCACCAGGCGATCGAGCTTGGGATCGTGTGCCTTGTACACGATGCCACTCGTGCCGCGGCCGAGCTCCGAGAGGACCTCGTAGCGGCCGTAGAGGACCGGCGCGCGGTCGGCCGCCTTCAACCCGGCCGGCGACGTGTCCTCGATCATCGGATGTCGTCCTTGAACGTGAGCCGGAGTCCGCCGATCGCGATCTCGTCGCCGTCGCGTAGCGTGGCGCGCCTCGTCGGCTGGTCGTTGACCCGCATGCGGTACCACCAGGACGAGTTGTGCACCTCGTACTGCGCACCGACACGGCGGAGATGCAGGTGATGCTTCGGACCGCGGCAGGCCACCTGCAGATCACAGCCCTCGCTTCGACCGATGACGACCGCACCGTCAGCGAGCGCGAAGGTCCCCTCCTGGTCGCCGGCCTGCCAGCGCACGTGGGCCCGGCGCTTCTCGACGATCGTCGCGCGGAGCCGGGCCAGCTCCTCCGGTCGCATCACGAGCGTACGACCAGGCTCGGCATACCCGGTCCTGGGAACGTAGAGAAGCGGCGCCGGCTCGGTCGGCACGTGGTCGAAGAAGACGGAAAACTTGCCGAAGGAGATCTCGTCGCCGCGCTTGAGCGGTGCCATGCCGGAAAGCCGCCGCCCGTTGAGAAGCGTGCCGTTCCCCGAGCCGAGATCCCGGACGAACCACTGCTTGTCCTGGAGACGAATCTCGGCCTGGTGGCGGGAAACAGCGACGTTGTCGATGACGACTTCCAGCCCCATCTCGCGACCGACCCGGATGACCGGGTGCTCAACGTGGTCGATGTCGTAAACCTTCAGCGCGGTTCGCTCGACGACTACCGTCAGCTTCGGCATCTGACCACCCTCCCCCAGGCCTTATAGAGCAACAGACAGGCCAGCCAGGCTCATCCGGAAAAGCATTGCCTTGCTGAGGGTTACGGCTGGGCCCCCACTTCAGACTGGTCCGCGTGGGCACGAACTGGCCTGCTTGCGACGGAAGTGACAATTCCCCGCCATCGCGGCAGGCTGCGACGTTCTCTACGGCGTCGCCGCGCCTTGACATTGGATAGGCGCGTGGCGCATACCCGCCGAGGGAGGGCACACTATGCTGCCGCCGTACAGCCGCCGCGACATGTTGAAGGGAACCGCTGCCATCGCCGCCGCTGCCGCGGTCGGCCATGCCGCGCCGTCCCGCCGGGCTCATGCCCAGGCCGGCCGTGGCGCCCGCATCGACGGTCTGCTGAAGCAGGCGGTGGATGCGAAGGATGTGCCCGGCGTCGTCGCGATGGCGGCGACCGACAAGGGCGTGCTGTACGAGGGCGCCTTCGGCCTGCGCGCGCTCGACGGCACGGCAGCCATGACGCCCGACACCGTCTTCCGCATCGCGTCGATGACGAAAGCTATCTCCACCGTCGCGGCCATGCAGCTCGTCGAGCAGGGCAAGCTCTCGCTCGAGGGCCCGGTGCCCAACATCGACCCCACGCTCGGCTCGCCCACGGTCCTCGAAGGCTTCGACGCCGCCGGCGCGCCGAAGGTGCGCCCCGCGAAGGGACCGATCACACTGCGCCATCTGCTGACCCATACCGCCGGGTTCAGCTACGACATCTGGGACCCGGACACCGGGCGCTACATCAAGGCCACGGGGATGCCGGGCCGGGCCACCGGCAAGGTGGCCTCGCTTCGCCAGCCGCTGGTGTTCGATCCGGGCGCCCGCTGGCTGTACGGAATCAACATCGAGTGGACGGGCCGCCTCATCGAGGCGACGAGCGGCCAGGCGCTCGAGGACTATTTCCGCGAGCGGATTTTCGGCCCGCTCGGCATGAAGGACAGCGGCTACGTCACGAGCCAGGAACAGCGTGCGCGCCAGGCGCGGCTGCACACACGCCAGCCCGACG
>QHSM01000775.1 GCA_003221595.1 Candidatus Rokuibacteriota bacterium
TCGGCGGCAAGACGGTCGTCTATCTCGAGCCGCTGGCCATCGCGCTCTCCCGCAAGGCCAAGCGGCCGGTGAAGATGGCCATGTCGCGCGAGGAGGTCTTCAAGGCCTCCGGCCCGACCTCCGGCGCCACCGTAAAGGTGAAGATGGGCGCGACGAAGGACGGCAAGTTCGTGGCCGGCTTCGCCGAGCTGAAGTACCAGGCCGGCGCCTTTCAGGGCTCGCCGGTGCAGCCGGGCGTCTTCTGCGCCTACGCGCCGTACGACATGGAGAACGTCAAAGTCATTGGCTACGACGTCGTCTCCAACCGGCCGAAGGTCGCCGCCTACCGCGCTCCGGGCGCGCCGATCTCGGAGTTCGCGGTCGAGAGCGTGGTGGACGAGATCGCCAAGAAGCTCGGCCTCGATCCGATCGATCTGCGCATGATGAACGCCGCCCGCGAGGGCACCAAGGCCGCCTACGGGCCCAAGTTCGGGCCCATCGGCCTGGAAGAGACGCTCAACTCGATCAAGAAGACCGAGCACTGGAACACGCCGCTCCGGAAGTGGCAGGGCCGCGGCGTGGCCTCCGGCTTCTGGTTCAACATCGGCGGCGAGACGTGCGCGTCGCTGACGATCAACGAGGACGGCACCGTGTCGCTCATGGCCGGCACGCCGGACATCGGCGGCCTGCGCGCCGCGCTCACGAACGTGGTCGCCGACGAGCTCGGCATTCCCTACGACAAGGTGCGCCCGATCATCGGCGACACCGGCTCGCTCGGCTTCACGTTCCTCACCGGCGGAAGCCGCTCGGCGTTCTCGGGCTCGATGGCGATCGTGGAAGCGGCCAAGCAGATCAAGGCCGAGCTGTGCGCGCGGGCCTGCAAGCTGTGGGAGGCCAAGCCGGACCAGGTCGAGTTCAAGGACGGCGCGGTGCGGCCGCTCGGCGCGCTGGCCGAGAAGGTCAAGCCGATGACGATCGCCGACTTCGCCAAGGTCGCCGGCAAGACCGGCGGGCCGATCGGCGGGTACGGTCGCATCAACGCTCAGGGCGCGGGTCCGAGCCTCGGCACGCACCTGGTCGATCTCGAGGTCGATCCCGAGACCGGACGCGTGACGATCCTGCGCTACACGGTGGCGCAGGACGCGGGCAAGGCGCTGCATCCGGCCTATGTCGAGGGCCAGTTCCAGGGCGGCGCCGTGCAGGGTATCGGCTGGGCGCTCAACGAGGAGTACGTCTACGGCGCTGACGGCAAGCTGCAGAACGCGGGCTTCCTCGACTACCGCATGCCGGTGGCCTCCGACGTGCCGATGATCGACGCGATCCTGGTCGAGGTCGCGAACCCCAAGCACCCGTACGGGGTACGCGGCGTGGGCGAGACGCCGATCGTGCCGCCGCTCGGGGCCATCGCCAACGCGATGGAGAACGCGACGGGCATCCGCTTCACCGAGCTGCCGATGTCGCCGCCCAAGGTGCTCAAGGCGCTGAAGGAGCGGGGCGCGACCGCGCGGTAGCTCGCGTGGCTCGCGTGGTGCTGATCGGAAACCTCGCGCAGCTGACCGGGGGCGTCGCCGAGTTCCAGATCTCGGCGACGTCCGTGAAGCACCTCTTCCAGCAGCTCGCCGAGCTGCATCCGGCGATCGGGCCTCACCTGGACGAAGGCGTCGCGGTGGCCATCGACGGCCAGATCTACCAGGACGCCCTCTTCGAGCCGATCGCGCCCGACAGCGAGGTCTTCCTTCTTCCGCAGATCGCCGGCGGCGCGCCGGCAGGACGCCGAGAGGGGTCGGCTTACCTCAGCGGAAGGTGTCCATGGTGTTCGCGGGCTTGTCCTGCGCGACGACCGCCCCGCCCATGAGACAGGCGAGGAGGCTTCCTCCCGGATCAGCGTGCCTCGATCGGGGTCGCGCCCGTCTTCAGACCGATGTGTAGCCGGAGAATGCGGCGGACTTCCTCGATGGTTTGGGGATTGCCCTGCGTGGAATGGGGCGACGGCCGGACGACGAACTCGGACTCGACCGGCTCGATGTGGGCGCTCGAGTACTCCACCACGCCGTCGTTGCCCTGCTCGACCGGCCCGTCCGTCTCGATCGCGATGATGGAGTTG
>QHSM01000776.1 GCA_003221595.1 Candidatus Rokuibacteriota bacterium
TTCAGACCGATGTGTAGCCGGAGAATGCGGCGGACTTCCTCGATGGTTTGGGGATTGCCCTGCGTGGAATGGGACGACGGCCGGACGACGAACTCGGACTCGACCGGCTCGATGTGGGCGCTCGAGTACTCCACCACGCCGTCGTTGCCCTGCTCGACCGGCCCGTCCGTCTCGATCGCGATGATGGAGTTGACCTTGACGTCGGATGCGACGGGAATCTTCTCTAGGGTCAGGATGAAGTGGTTATGCGGGGACATGTTGTCGACCGCCGACCCCGGACGAGGTTCCTGATGATATTGCGCCCGGCCACGAAGCTGCCGCGTTGCGGCGTGCAGATGAACACCACGCGAGAGACTTCGGGCAGCGGCTTGACGAACAGCCCTCGCCGGAGCAGCTCGCGCGTCTTGTCGGACAGCTGCAGCTCGTCGAGCGGCTTCTTGCTGATCGCGTCCCAGAACTGATCGCCGCTGTTGATGACCTGCATCTTGACCAGCAGCCCCCCCTGGCTGTGCCCGATCATGACCATCCGGCGCAGGGCCGGATCCTTGCCCTCGGGGTCGAGTCGCGCCAGGGCTGCGCTCACCGCATCGCGCAGGCCGAGCGAGGACAGCGCGATAGGGTTGCCGGAGTCGTACTGAAAGAACCAGAACTGGAAGTGGCTACGGATCTCGGGGTCAGCCTGCAGACGGTTGACCATCTCCGCCCAGCGGACCACGCTCGACTCCGTGCCATGCACGAAGACCACGGGGATGAGCCCGGGCTTGTACGGCGTGCTGGAGACGAGTGGGGGCCGGTCCGCCAGGACCCCGGTGAGCCGGCCCAGAAACCCGAGCGTCTCGATCTCCAAGATCGGCAGGCCGGTGAACGACAGCGCCAGCGCCGACGACGGCTCGAGCTCGAGCGGTACCCGCTCGCCGGCGATCGAGACCGATTCCGCGTCCCAGGCCAGGTGGAGCTCCAGCCTGCTCGTGAGCGGCTCGCCCTGCACGAGGGCGCGCCGGGCTTCGGCGATCCGCAGCAAGGCGGTCACCGGCACCTTGAGCCGCGGCGCCACCAGGTCCCGCCCGGGCCGCGAGGCGTCGATGGGCCGGGTGGAGGCGGCGAGCGGGGCGCCGAGCCCCGGCCAGCGATACCGCATGGCCAGGCCGTGCACCTCCAGCTCCCCGATCGGGATGAACCCGAACAGCTCGCGATCCCCGGCCCGCAGAGCGGCTGGATCGAACGCCACCTCGAGCCGCCCGAAGGGCAGCTCGAACGTGCCGCCCTGCGGAACGACCTCCGACCCGTTAGCGGCGCGGAAGCTCAGAATGAGGGCCCAGTTGTACAGATCCGCGGCGGTCCGCAGCCGGGGGTCGAACCGCCCCGGGCCGGGATCGCCGGCCTTCTCGGGGAAGAGGAAGGCGTAGGCGTAGACGGCTGCCGCCAGGTAGTAATCCTTTTTCTTGGTCGCCTGGCCGTGCAAGAAAGACAGCTCGGCCAGGGCGAAGAGCATGTCCTGGTCACCCTGTGCGGCAACCATCGCCCGGTGCAGCGCGGCAATGGCGGCCGCGGGACGCTCGTCGAAGGCTTCGAAGAGACCGTGCTCGTAGAGCACATTGCGCGTCGGCAGGCTCGGCTCGCCCGACGTGATGGCGCTCTGGTCGAGCTCGCGAAGGACGACCTTGGGGTCGGCCCGGGTCGTGTAGACCGGACCCGCGCAGGCCGCCAGGGCCAGGCACAGGGCGCCGAGAAGCGCGAGCCGCCGGCGAGGCATCGGGCTCACTTCCCGTGGCTTTAACGCTAGGCGGTTCGTGGCTGCTCCATCGTCTGTCCTCGTTCATACACTCGATCTTGCGATCCCACGACTGGTCCATGGTCGTGAGGGACTCGGACCTATGGCGGAGAGAGCCTACTGCGCGCGGATGAAGC
>QHSM01000777.1 GCA_003221595.1 Candidatus Rokuibacteriota bacterium
TACACCGACCCGACCCTCGTGCCCGGCCAGACCATGGCCAAGGCCGCCCACATCCAGGAGCTGCGAAGCGCCGTCAGCGCGCTGCCCTAGTCGGCGGTTGCCGGCCGTGAGTCGGCGGAGCCGGCCGAGCGAGTTGCCGGTTTTCTTGACTCGCTCGGCCCGAGGGGGCTAGCGTGGGCTGCTGACCATGCGCAGCTTCCTCTATTATCTCTACGCTCGGCTCCTGCTCCGGCAGGTGCGGGGCCGCCCGGTTCCCAGGCATCTCGGCATCATCCTCGATGGCAACCGCCGCTTCGCCCTCGAGCGCGGGGTACCCGACCTTCGCGAGGCGTACGCGCTCGGGGCCGACAAGCTCGACGACGTGCTCGAGTGGTGCGCCGAGGTCGGCATTCCGGCCGTCAGCCTCTGGGTGTTCTCGACGAACAACTTCAGGCGGCCGGCGACCGAGATATCCGGAATCCTCTCGGCCGTCGAATCCAAGCTCACCGCGCTCGCCCGGCATCCGAAGTTCCTCCGCCTCGGTCTGCGTATCCGCGCCGTCGGAAAGCTCGACCTTCTGCCCGACTCGACGATCGCGGCGATCCGGGCCGCCGAGCAGGCGACGGCCGGCAATCGCAAGATGGTCCTCACGTTCGCGGTCGCCTACGGGGGCCGTCAGGAGATCATCGACGCGGTGCAGGCCATGCTCCGCGAGCGGAGCAAGCAGGGGGAAGACCTCCAGACCATCATCGACGGCGTCACCGAGGAGACGATCGGCCAGTACCTCTACGCGCCGGACCTGCCGGATCCGGATCTCATCATCCGCACCAGCGGCGAGATCCGGCTCTCGGGCTTCCTCCTGTGGCAGAGCGCCTACAGCGAGTTCTACTTCTGCGACGCGCACTGGCCGGCCTTCCGCAAGGTCGACTTCCTGCGAGCCGTCCGTGCCTACCAGCAACGCGAGCGTCGATTCGGCGGCTGAGCCGGCGGCCCGGCCGTCGCCCGACGCTCGAACGAGGCGACCATGAGACTTGCCGGGAAGGTCGCGCTGATCAGCGGGGGTGCGCGCGGGATGGGTGCCGCCGAGGCGCGCCTGTTCGCGCGCGAAGGCGCGCGCGTGGTCATCGGCGACATCCTGGTGGCCGAGGGCCACGCGGTCGAGGCCGACATCAAGGCCAAGGGTGGTGAGGCCGCTTTCGTGCGGCTCGACGTCACCAGCGAAGCCGACTGGCAGGCCGCCGTCGGGCTCGCCGCGTCCCGCTTCGCCGCGCTGAACGTCCTGGTCAACAACGCGGGCATCGGCGGGTGGGGCCGGATCGAGGACACGACGGTCGAGGACTGGACGCGCACGATGGACATCAATGCCAAGGGCGTGTTCCTCGGCACGAAGGCCGCCATCCCGGCCATGCGCCGGGCCGGCGGCGGGTCGATCATCAACATCTCGTCCCAGCTCGGCCTGGTCGGGACCGACAACAGCAGCCCGCAGTACCAGGCCTCCAAGGGCGCCGTCCGCCTCCTGACGAAGGCCACGGCCATCCAGTACGCGCGCGAAGGCATCCGCGCCAACTCGGTTCACCCCGGACCGATCGTGACGCCGATGACCGAGCGCCGCCGCGCCGATCCCGCCGTGCGCCAGCTGATGATCTCCCGGATCCCGCTCGGCCGGTACGGCGAGCCCGACGAGGTCGCGTACGGCGTCCTCTATCTGGCCTCGGACGAGGCTGCCTATGTGACCGGCAGCGAGCTCGTCATCGACGGGGGCTGGACCGCCCAATGAAGACGACGATGAGCCGACGGTCCTTTCTGGGCGGCGCCGCCGCGTTGACCATCGCCGCCGGCGCCGACGTGGCCGGAGCCGTGGAGTCGCGTGGCACGTTCAATCTCCCCGCTCGCGGCGAGTTCGTCATCCGCAGCGGCTACGTGATGACGATGGACCCGACGCTCGGCGACATCGCCCGCGGCGACGTGCACGTCAAGAACGGCGCCATCGTCGCCGTCGGCGCCGGTCTCAAGGCGGGCGGCGCGGACGCGATCGATGGGCGCGACATGATCGTGCTGCCGGGCTTCGTCGATACCCACTGGCACATGTGGAACACGCTGCTCCGGAGCATGGCCGGCGACAAGCGCGAGCTCGGCTATTTCCCGACCGTCGCGACCCTGGGCAAGCTGTTCACGCCCGGCGACATGTACCAGGGTGAGAGCGCTCAGGGAATCCGGGCTGCGCGGCCGATTCTCGTACGGGACGCCGCAGGCTCATCCCGCGACCGAGACGATCGATCTCGCCGACCTCGAACGGCTACGGCGGGAGTGGAAGAGCCTCTCGAGCGAGGGCCTGCTCGACCTCGGGCTGGCCTGGCGCGGCATGGGCGCCGCGCCGGCCGTGATCCCGCCCGAGGTCT
>QHSM01000021.1 GCA_003221595.1 Candidatus Rokuibacteriota bacterium
CGTCGCTGGCGGGCGGCATCATCGCCGCGGGTGAGGGGAGCCGGCTGCGGCAGGGCGGATTCGCGATGCCCAAGCCGATGGTGCCGATCGCCGGCGTGCCGCTGATCGAGTCGGTCATCCGGAACCTTTGCGCCGCGCGCATCGCTCCGCTCGCCGTCATCGTGAACGAAGACGAGCGTCCGTGCGTGGACTGGGTGCGGTCGCGCTTTCCCGATCTCGACATCGAGTTCATCGTCAAGACGACGCCGTCATCGCTCGTGAGCTTCGGCGAGGTCATCGCGCGCCATCCGGGCGGCCGGATGCTCGTGTCGACGGTGGACGCCTGGTGCGTCGAGGCCGACTTCGTGCGCTTCGTCGACGCGGCGGCCCGGCGGCCGCTCGACGCGACGGTCCTGGCGGTGACGCCGCTGATCGCCGACGAGAAGCCGCTGCGGGTCGCCGTCGGCGCCGATGGTCGCGTGACGGACGTGGGCGGTGACGCGGGCGACCTCGTCACGGCGGGAATCTACCTCGTGCCCGAGCGCGTGCGCGGGCTCCGGCCTCCGGCCGGGCTGCCGCGGCTCCGCGATTTCTTGCGCTGGCTCGTGCGGGCGGGCGAGCCGGTCTACGGCGAGATCATCGAGCGGGTGATCGACGTGGATCGTGCCGAAGACGTCGCACTTGCCGAGACGCTGGCCTTGGCGGGACGAGTATCATGAGTGGGTTGAGGAGGATTCGGGTGGCCAACTCGTGCTGGGGCATCTTTCGTGAATCGACCCATTCGCCGGGTCGCGAGTCCGACGATACGGAGATCCTGCGCCTGACCGGGAAGCACCTGGAGGCGAAGGGATTCCACGTCGAGCTCAAGACCGCGGACGCGCTCGCCGAGGCCGAGACCGACCGGCCGCGGTTCGTGTTCCTGATGTGTGAGCGGGTCGAGGTGCTCGAACGGCTGCGGGCGCTCGAGGTGGACGGCGTGCCGCACGTGAACAGCCCGCGCGCCGTCCACAACACGTACCGCGATCGGATGATCGTGGTGCTCGACGAGGCGAACGTGCCCTTCATCCAGAGCCGTATCGTCGCCACCACCGAGCAGCCCGACGCGGACGCGTTTCCCGTCTGGGTGAAGCGCGGCGACGTCCACAACACGCAGGAGGGCGACGTGGTGCTGGCGCGGACGGCGGCGGCCATTCATGAGGCCCTTCGCGGACTCGCGGCGCGCGGCATTCCGCGCGCGGTCCTGCAGCCGCATGTCGACGGCGACCTGATCAAGTTCTACGGGATCGGCGCCGGCGGCGGCCACCATCATGAGCCGCCGTGGTTCCGCTGGTTCTATCACAAGGATCAGCGTCTGGCCGGACACCCGCTGGACGTGCGCCAGCTCGCGCGACTCGTGCGCCGCGCGGCCTCCGCGCTCGGTCTCGAGGTCTACGGCGGTGACGCGATCGCGACGGCGTCCGGCGAGCTGGTGCTGCTGGACGTGAACGCGTGGCCGAGCTTCGCCTTGTATCGCGACGAGGCCTCCGCGGCCATCGCCGCCTATCTGGTCCTTCGATTCTCGGGCGGTCGGCGTTGACTCAGCGTCGTGAGGTCGGACCGCGCTCGCAGAAAATCGTCGCCCAGGAACGACGTCATCTGGCGCCGGGCGCCCAGGGCTTTTCCCTCTACGCCGGCCTCGCGATGGCGCGCGGCGTCGACTGCACCCTGATCGACGAGGACGGCAACGAGTACATCGACTTCATCGCCGGCATCGCCGTCGGCAGCGTCGGGCACTGCCATCCCCACTACGTCGAGGCGCTCAAGCGGCAGGTCGAGCGGCTCACCTTCGGCAGCTTCACGACGGAGACGCGCGCGAAGTTCCTCGATCTGGTCGCCTCCGTCACGCCCGAGGGGCTGACGCGGATCCAGATGTTCTCCGGCGGCGCCGAGGCGGTCGAGGCCGCGCTGCGCCTCGCGCATGCGGCGACCGGCAAGTCGGAGGTGCTCGGATTCTGGGGGGGCTTCCACGGCAAGACGGGCGGCGTGTTGCCGCTGCTCGGCAGCGAGTTCAAGCACCATCTCGGCCCGTTCACGCCCGGCCGCTATCTCTCGCCCTACGCCGACTGCTACCGGTGCCCGTTCAAGCTTCGCTATCCGGACTGCGGGATCGCGTGCGCGGAGTTCGTGCGCGACGTCATCCGCTATCAGACGTCGGGTGAGATCGGCGCGATCATCGTCGAGCCGATGCAGGGCACCGCTGGCAACGTCATCCCGCCGGACGGATTCCTGCGCGCCGTCCAGGGGATCGCGCGCGAGCACGGCGCGCTCCTGATCGCCGACGAGATGATCACCGGATTCGGCCGGACCGGCGCCATGTGGGGCGCCGAGCACGACGGGGTCGTGCCGGACATCATGACGGTCGGCAAGGGGATGGGCGGGGGCTTTCCGCTGGCCGGCGTGATTTCCAGCGAGCAGACCACGGCGGCCAAGCCCTGGTCGAACCCGAGCGCGAGCTCGTCCAGCTACGGCGGCAACCCGCTGGCGGCCGCGGCCGGCCTCGCCTCGCTCGAGATCATCCTGAAGCAGGATCTGGTCAAGAACGCCGAGCGCGTCGGCAAGGTGATGCTCGGCCGGCTCGAGGAGCTGAAGGAAAAGTACCAGTGCGTCGGCGACGTCCGCGGGACGGGGCTGATGCTCGGGATCGAGCTGGTGCGCGACCGGGCGACGAAGGAGCCGCTCGCGAAGACGGTGACGCAAGCGCTCTACCAGGAATGTCTCCGGCGAGGCCTCGTCGCCATGACCTACGCGCCGTCGGTCCGCATCAATCCGCCGCTCACCATCCGCGAGGACGCGGCGCTGGCGGGGCTCGCGATTCTCGACGAGGCGCTCGGGGTGATCGTGCGAGAGCACGGGCTCAAGTAGGATGCGCCGCGGCGCGCTCATCGGCCTGGGGAACGTCGCCCTCCACGGCCACCTGCCCGGCTGGCGCCGCCGGCGTGACGTCGAGATCGTCGGCGGCACCGACGCGCGGCCCGAGCAGCGGACGGTCCTCGTCGCCCACGCGCCGGGCACGCGCTGGTATCCGACCACCGCCGAGCTCCTGTCCGAGGCGTCGCTGGACTTCGTCGACATCTGCACGCCGCCCGCCAGTCACGCGGCGCTGATCCGGAGCGCGCTCGAGCGCGGACTGCACGTGCTCTGCGAGAAGCCGCTGGTCGGCGCGCGCGACGACCTGGCCCCGCTGGCGCGCCTGGCGGAGAAGACCGGGCGCGTGCTGTACACCGTCCACAACTGGCACCATGCGCCCATCGTGCGGCGGACCACCGAGCTGGTGGACGAGGGCCGGATCGGCCGGGTCAACCACGTGGTCTGGCACACGCTGCGCACGCGGCCCGCGTCGGCCGGCGACGAGCGCGGCGGGAACTGGCGCGTCGATCCCGCGGTGGCCGGCGGCGGGGTGCTGACCGATCACGGCTGGCACGTGTTCTACGTCGTTCAGCGGTGGATCGGCGCGCCGCCCCTGTCGGTGAGCGCCACGCTGGAGCGGCGGCGGCACACCGGCTGGGATGTGGAAGACACGGCGAGCGTGCGGGTGACCTACCCGGAAGCGATCGCCGAGATCCTGTTGACCTGGGCATCGGACGTCAGACGGAACTGGGCCGAGGTGCGCGGCACGACCGGGGTGCTGGAGCTTCGCGACGAGACGCTGGTGTTGAAGGGCGATGCGCGGGGCGCCGATCTCGCGTGGTCCTGCCCGCCCGCGATGTCCGACGGCTCGCATCATCCGGATTGGTTCGACGGGGTGGCGAACCAGTTCCTCGCCGAGGCGGCCGGTACGGCTCCGCGCGGAGCGAATCTGGCCGAGGCGACGCTCTGCGCCGCGCTGGAGCGCGGAGCGCGCGCGTCGGGCCTCGACGGCGGGCGTGAGGTGCCTCTTTCCGAGGTTTTGAGCTGACAACCGCGGTCGCCGTTTCCACGCAATCGGTGGACAGCCTGCTCCTCGTTGTCCCGCCCGGGACAGCGGGCTCGGTCGCGCCCGACACGGTCGTGGCCGGCCTCCCGCTGCTGCGCCGGATCGTCCTCGCCGGCCAGCGCGCCGGGTTCGCGCGCGTGCTCGTCCAGAGCGATCCCTCCAGTCTCGACCGCCTGCTCGGTGGGACCGCGGCGGTCGCGCTCAGCGGGACCGCGCGGCCGCTGACGGCGTCGCGCTGCCGCATCGTCATTCTGGCCGCCAACGTGGTTCCCCAGCCGCGCTGGCTCCGGGCGCTGCGCGAATCGGAGATCGAGGCGGAGCGGCTCTACGCCGATGCCGGGGCCGCGGCGGTCATCGACACCGACGAGCCGGCGGCAGTGCTCGCCGCGGCCGCGTCCTGCCGGGGCGTCGGCCACCTGGTCGAGACGTTGCGCGCGCGGTTCGACTGGACCGATCTGAAGGCCGACGACGCCGGCCGGTTCCCGCTCGCTACCGCGTCGGATACGGGAGGGGCCGAGACGTGGCTCCTGCGCAGCCTGATCAAGCAGCGCGAAGGCTTCATGTCGCGCCACTTCGAGCGGAAGATCTCGCTGGCGATCACGCGGCGGCTGGCCGTGACCCGCATCACGCCCGACGTCATGACGCTGGTCAGTCTCGCGATCGGCCTCGCCGGGGCGCCGTTCTTTCTGTCGTCGTCGCCGGCCTATCAGCTGACGGGCGCGCTCCTGTTCCTGCTCCACTCGATCCTCGACGGCTGCGACGGCGAGCTCGCCCGGCTCAAGTTCATGGAGTCGCCGCACGGCGCCATCCTCGACTTCTGGGGCGACAACGTCGTGCACGTTGCGGTGTTCGCGTGCATGTCCGTCGGCCTGAGCTTCGCCCAGGAGGCGCCCTGGCCTTTGGCGCTCGGCGCCCTCACGGTCGCCGCCACGCTCGCCGCCGCGGCGCGCGAGTCGAGCCACATCATGCAGGACACCGCGGTGGGCGTGGACGCCGGCTGGATGGCGCGGCTCGCGGAGGCGTTTTCGAGCCGCGACTTCATCTATCTGATCGTCGCCATGTCGGCCTTCGGCAAGGCCCACTGGTTTCTGATCTTCGCGTCCGTCGGCACGCCGATCTTCTTCCTCCTGCTCCTGTCGATCGGCGCTCGGCGCCGCGCCTGAGGCTTCGTGGCCGGATTCGTCGACGTGCTGCTCCGGGGGCTCGCCCTGTGCGGTCAGGCGATCGCCGTCGGCGGCGTGTGCTTCGCGCTGCTGCTGCTGCGGCCGGCGTCGAGCGAGGATCCGGCGGCGCGCCGGCGTCTGGTGAGAAGCCTCGTGCTGACGGCGGCCGGCGCCATCGTCGTCGCGGGCGCGCAGGCCCTGACCCAGACCATCCAGCTCTCGGTCCTCGGTGACGCGCGCACGGGGTGGCCATTCCCCGAGGTCGCGGCCACGAGCTATTTTCGCGCGAGCCTCGCGCGAATTGCCGCGTGCGCCGGGATCGTCGCCGGGTGCGCGGCGCTCGCCAGGCGACCGGACCGGACCGGGTGGTGGATCGCGCTCGGCGGGTTCACGGTCCTTCTCGGAACAGCCAGCGCGTGGACGAGTCACGCGGCCGGCCGCCTCGGGCCCCGGGCCTTCCTGCTGGTCCTGGACGCGTTCCATCAGCTTGCCGCCGGCGTATGGGTGGGCGGGCTCCTTCATCTCATCGTCAGCGGGGCGTCACGCGGGGCCGGCGCGTCGTCGGCACTCCTCAAGGGATTCTCGACGATGGCGAGCGTCGCCGTCGCGGTTCTGGTCCTCGCCGGCATCGGCCTCACGCTCGCCTACGTGGACGGCCCGCGCGCGCTCCTCGGCACCTCGTACGGCGTCATGGTGCTGGCGAAGGTCGCGGTTCTCGGCGGCCTGCTCGTCCTGGGCGCGGCGAACTTCCTGGCCGTCCGCCGGCTCACGAGCGGTTCGGACGGCCCCGGAGCCGGGCTGCGACGATTCGTCGAGGTCGAGCTGGGGCTCGGTCTGACGGTGCTGTTCGTCGCCGCCTCGCTGACGTCGCTGCCGCCCGCGCGAGACGTCGTGGCCGAGCGCGCGCCGCTCGATGAGGTGGCCCTGCGGTTCACGCCCCGGCTGCCGGCGCTGACATCGCCGCGGATCGCCGAGATGCCGGTCGACGATCGCAACGCGCCCCGCACGGCCGCCGACCGCGCCTGGTCGGAGTTCAACCATCATGTCGCGGGTCTCTTCGTGCTCGCCATGGGCGTCCTCTCCGTCCTGAACGCCACCGGCCGCGCGCCCTGGGCGCGGCACTGGCCGCTCGCGTTCCTCGGCCTGGCCGGCTTTCTGATGATCCGCATCGATCCCGGCGCGTGGCCGCTCGGGCCGCTCGGATTCTGGGAGAGCTTGCAGTATCCCGAGGTGCTCCAGCACCGCCTGTTCGTCCTGCTGATCGTGGCGTTCGGCCTCTTCGAATGGTCGGTCCGCACGGGTCGGCTGCGCGCCCCGCGGGCCGCGCTCGTCTTTCCGCTCCTCTGTGCCGTGGGCGGCGGTCTCCTCCTCACGCACTCGCACGCCGGGCTGAATCTGAAAGAGGAATTCCTGATCGAGGTCACGCACGTTCCCCTCGGCATCCTGGCGATGGTCGCCGGCTGGGGACGCTGGCTCGAGCTTCGGCTGCCGGCCCAGGCGGGCCGGCTTCCGGGTCGGGTCTGGCCGCTGGCGTTCACGCTCGTGGGGGTAGTCCTCGTGTTCTACCGGGAAAGCTGAGCTGGGCTACCTTCGCGTCGCGCTCCTCCTGCTCGGCGCGGCGCTGCTCGCCGTGCTCGTCGCTCAGAACGACCCGGCGACCATCGCCGGCTCGATCGCGGGCCTTTCGTGGCGACTGGCGATCGTTCTGTGCTTTCCGGTCTCGCTCGTCGCGGTGTTCGACACGCTCGGCTGGCGCTGCGCCTTCCTGCGCGAGGTCCGCTTCCGAGTCCTGTTCGCGTCGCGGCTGGCCGGCGAGGCCTTCAACCTGACGACGCCCGCCGCTCTCGGGGGCGAGGCGGTCAAGGCCTGGCTCCTGCGCGGGCACGTGCCGCTCGACGCGAGCCTGGCTTCCGTCATCGTCGCCAAGACGACGATCACGATCGCCCAGGGGATCTTCCTGCTGCTGGGCGTCGTGGTGGCGTGGAGCACGATCCTCCAGGGGTCGCTCCTCTTCTACGGCATGCTCTGGCTCCTCGCCCTGGAGACGATCGGGCTCTCCCTGTTCGTGCTCGTCCAGACCCGCGGCATGCTCGGATGGGCCGGCCGGCTGCTCGATCGGCTGGGAATCGGCGCCGTCCGGGGCCGCTCGACGCTCGGCCGGGTCGACGACGCCC
>QHSM01000778.1 GCA_003221595.1 Candidatus Rokuibacteriota bacterium
CCCGAAGCACGTCGCGCAAGGCCTCTCGGCGGACGACGCGCAGAAGCCCGGCAAGCTGATCGGTTCCGGCCCGTGGAAGCTCAAGGACTTCAAGCCGAACATCTCGATCGAGTACGTGCGCAACCCCACTTACTTCAAGAAGGGCCTGCCGTATTTCGACGGCATGATCTTCACGATCGTCCGCGACTACAACCGCCGCCTGGCGGCGATGCAAGTGGGCCAGGCCCATACCACCGAGGGGCCGACCATCGGATCGTATGGAACCGAAGACCCGATGCGGATGCAGCGGGAGACCAAGGGCCGCGTGAGGGCCGTCTACATTCCCGAGGCCGTCCAGACCTATCTGGTCCTCCACATGAACAAGCCGCCCTTTCAGGACGTACGAGTCAGGCGGGCGATCTTCCTGGCCATCGACCGGCACGAGCTGACGAAGATCGTGCGGTGCGCGGAGCCATTCGGCTGCTTCGGCTCGGTCGGCACGTTCCTGCCGAACAAGGGCGGCAAGATCGTCGAGTCCCCCGAGGATCTCGCGCAGGCCAAGGGGTGGCGGCGACCCAAGGACCAGGATCTCGCCGAGGCCAAGGCGTTGCTGGCGGCGGCCGGCTACCCAAACGGCTTCAAGGCCACTCTGAACATCGGCAACCCGCCCGTCGTCGTCAAGCTCGGCGAGGTGGTGGCCGAGCAGCTGCGGAAGAGCCTCAACATCGACTTCACGGTCGAGCCGGTGGACCGCGCCACGCAGGTCGATCGCATCATCCGTGAGACGCATCACGCCTCGTTCGACTCGTCCGGCGTCATCATTCTCGATCCCGCCGACTACCTGAACCAGCACTTCCTGGTCATCGGTGGTCAGAAGAATCCCGACGGCTGGAAGAATCCCCGGCTGAACGACATCATCCAGGCGCAGGCCAGGGAACTCGATCCGGTCAAGCGGCTGCGCCTGTTCAAGGAAGCGGTGGAGATCCTCCGCGGAGGCGAGAGCCACATGGTGCCGCTCAGCTGGGGGTCGTCGGGCGGCATGATGGACTACCGGATCCAGAACTTCCACGTCCCCGGGTCCGAGCAGATCGTGAAGCACTTCGAGCACGTCTGGTGGGACCCCGAGGCACCCATGCCGAAGAACTGATCGCGCGACGGACCCATGGGCAGGTACGCGCTGCGCCGGATGCTGCTCTTCGTCCCCACCTTGCTGATGGCGACGATCCTCGTGTTCGCCCTCTTCTGGATCGTCCCCGGCGATCCCGCCCTGACGATCCTGGCGGGCGGAGAGGGCGACAGCGGGTCGGTCTCGCCGGAGCAGCTCCAGCAGCTGCGGCAGAAGCTCGGCCTCGACCGGCCGCTGTACGTGCAGTACGCGAGCTGGCTCGGGAACGTGCTCCGCGGCGACCTGGGCACCTCCCTGTGGTACAAGACGCCGGTCTGGAGCCAGCTGAAGGACCGGTTTCTCGTCACCATGGAGCTGGCGGTCATGGCGATCTTGTTAGCCGTCTGCGCGGCGGTGCCGCTGGGCGTCATCTCCGCGGTGAAGCAGGACACCGGGCTCGACTACCTCAGCCGGATCTTCTCCAGCGTCGGCATCGCGCTGCCGACGTTCTGGCTCGGGATCCTCATCGTGTACGCGCTCGCCACCTTCTTCGAGTGGCTCCCGCCCCTGGGCTACGCGACCCTGTGGGACGATCCCTGGTTGAATTTCCAGCAGCTGATCCTCCCCGCCCTGACGCTCGCGTTCAACGATCTCGCCTTCACGGCCCGGGTGACGCGTTCTCTCCGGCTATCAGTTCGCGCGGCTCCTGGGCGGCGTGATCATCGTCGAGTCCATCTTCGTCGTGCCGGGCATGGGAACGCTGTTGATCGAGAGCATCATCCACCGGGACTTCATCGTGCTGCAGGCGATCGTCGTCCTCATCGCCGCGGTCATCCTGATCCTCAACTTGTTGATCGATCTGTCGTATGGCGTGTTCGATCCCAGGGTCCGGTACCAGTAACGCGATGCCGCGCGAGGACGGACTAGTGGCGGGCTCGGACGCGATGGTCGCGAGGACCACGCCCGACACGCGCGCGGAGTGGCCGGCGCGCGGTGCCCCCTGGACCGTCCTCGCCGCCTTCGCGAGACGCAAGCCCCTGGGCGCCGTGGGAGGTCTCATCGTCCTGGCGCTGGTCCTGACGGCGCTGCTCGCGCCGCTGATCTCCCCGTACGATCCCCGCCAGATCATCAGGGAAGCGGACAATCGTGTTCCGGTCTACGTGGCGCCGGGCGCGGCGTATCCCATGGGGACCGACCACGTGGGTCGAGACATCGTGAGTCGGATCATCTACGGCGCGCGGATCTCGCTGTACGTCGGCCTCGGCGCGGTCTTGATCGGGGTCACCGGATGGTTCTTTGTCGGCATGGTCTCGGCGTACGCCGGGCGCACGGTCGACCTCGTCGTGCAGCGTGTGGTGGATGCCATGATGGCCGTGCCGGGCCTGATCATCGTCCTGGCGATCATGGCCGTCCTGGGTTCGTCCTTGAACAACGTCATCATCGCGATCGTCATCGGGATGACGGCGCCGGTGGTCCGTACGGTCCGGTCGCAGGTGCTCTCGGTGAAGGAGATGGAGTACGTCGTGGCCGCCCGGGCGATCGGCGCGCGCTCGGCGCGCGTCGTCCTGTGGCACATCATGCCCAACTGTCTGGCGATCTACCTGATATTGGCCACCTACTATCTGGGCTTCGCGATCATCCTCGAGGCGTCCTTGAGCTTCCTCGGCGTCGGCGTGCCGCCCGATGTCCCGAGCTGGGGTGGAATGCTGACGGCCGCCGCCCAGGGGCACATCACGAAGGCGCCGTGGGCGGGGATATTCCCCGGGCTCGCCATCTTCATCGTCGTGCTGGGGTTCAACTTGCTGGGCGACGCGCTGCGCGACGTGCTCGAGCCCAAGCTCCGGGGCGCACGCTTCGGCGCGCGGCTCCCGCGCTGACAAGACGATGGCCACGCGACAGTCCTACGACTACGTCATCGTCGGCGCCGGGTCGGCGGGCTGCGTGCTCGCGTACCGTCTCACCGCCGATCCGGTCGTCCGCGTGCTGGTGCTGGAAGCGGGCGGGCGCGACACGCAGCCCCTGATCCACGTCCCGAGCGGGCTCGGCAAGATCTGGGAACACCGGATGTTCGACTGGGGCTACGACACGGAGCCCGAGCCCCGACTGGACAACCGCCGGATCGAGGCGATGCGCGGCAAGGTGCTCGGCGGCAGCTCGTCGATCAACGTCATGGCCTACGTACGCGGCCACCACGGTGACTACGATCGGTGGGCGCAGAACGGCTGCCGCGGCTGGTCGTACGCCGAGGTCCTCCCCTACTTCAAACGCTGCGAGAGCTGGGAGAA
>QHSM01000779.1 GCA_003221595.1 Candidatus Rokuibacteriota bacterium
TGGTGCAGCTCAAGGTCGCCATCATCGTCACCGGCGGCGCGGCGGCCGCGCAGGCGGCGCGCGGCGCGACATCAGCGGTCCCGATCGTCATGGTGGACCCGGGCGACCCGGTCCGGACGAAGCTGATCGCCAGCCTGGGCCAACCGGGCGGCAACATGACGGGGCTGAGCTCGGCGACCCCGGACCTGGCGGCCAAGCACCTGCAGCTCCTCAAGGAGGCAGTACCGGGACTCACGCGCGTCGGATTTCTCTCGAATCCCAATGCGCCGGCCGGCGCGCTCGCGCTCGAGGAAACCGAAAAGGCCGCGGTCATGCTCGGCGTCAAGGTGCAGCCGATCGAGATGCGGAAGGCCGAAGAGCTGGACGACGCTTTTGCCGCGCTCGCGCGGGCCCAGGCCAGGGGTCTCATCGTGTTCGCCGATCCGTTGACCTTCACGCTTCGCCAGCGGATCGTGCAGGCCGCGGCCCACCGGGGGCTACCGACGGTGTCGGGCTCGCGTGAGTTCGTCGACGCGGGCGGCATGATGTCGTACGGCCCGAGCTTCCCCGAGATGTTTCGTCAGGCGGCGATGTACGTCGACAAGCTGCTCCACGGCGCAAAAGCCGCGGAGCTTCCCGTCGAGCAGCCAACCAGGTTCGAGCTGGTGATCGACATGAAGGCCGCCAAGTCGCTCGGCGTGACGTTTCCGCAGTCGATCCTGATGCGCGCCGACGCGGTCATCGAATAAGGGTCGATAGCATTCGGGCGCTCACCTTCGATACCTACGGCACGGTCGTTGACTGGCGGAGCTCCGTGCTCGGCGAGCTCCGGGCGCTGGCCGCTCGGCACGGGCTCGCGCTCGACTGCGCTCGGTTTCTCGATGACTGGAAGGCCGTCTATCGCCCGGCCATGGACAGGGTCAACCGGGGCGAGAGTCCGTGGACGACCGTCGACGCGATCTACCGCCAGCGCCTGGACGAGCTCGTCGTCACACATGGACTGACCGGCCTCACGACGGGAGAGGTCGACGCGCTCGCGCGCGTGTGGTGGCGGCTCTCGCCCTGGCCCGACGCGGTCCCGGGCCTTCGGCGCCTGAAGCACCGCTACATCGTATCGCCCCTTTCCAACGCGAGCTTCATCGGGATGGTCGAGCTCGCGCGGTTCGCGGGCTTACCGTGGGACTGCATCATCACCGCGGAGAATGCGCGCTGCTACAAGCCCCGGCCGGAAGTCTATCGAACGGCCATCTCGCTCCTCGGTCTTCGCCCCGATGAGGTCATGATGGTCGCGGCCCACAATTACGATCTCGCGGCGGCGCGCCGCGAGGGGATGGCGACGGCGTTCGTCCCGCGGATCGTTATCGCGGTCCGCCGCCCTCCGGCCCGCCTTCACGCTGACCCCGCAGGAAGTCCTGGAGCTCCTGCATCAGCTTTTCCGAGTCGAGCTCGCCGATGGCCGGCGCCTGGCCCTCCTCGCCGGCCGACGCGTCGTACTGCTGCTCGAGCTGCTGCACGTGCTCTCGGGTGGCGCGATTGCGCGACACCTCGCGATCGCACTGGGTGCGGAAGTCCTGGATGGCCTCGGCGAAACGGGACATGTCGAGGGTCAGGTGGAGCAGGCGGGCCACACAGGCCAGGAGCGCCTGGATCGCCGCCGGATTCTCGCCGCTCTGCAGATAGTGGGGCGCTTGCCCCATGAAGCCCAGATGGGATATTCCGCGGCGCTCCGCGGCGTCCAGGAGGATCGTCGAAATACCCGTCGGGCCTTCGTAGGTCGGCCGACGATAGATGCCCCAGGATTCGAGCACCGACCGCCAGGTGGGGTCGGTGCAGCGTCCGGTGACACGGATCGGGCGGGTGTGAGGCGCGCCGGCCAGGAGGGCTCCGATCGAGATGATCCGCTTCACCCCACAGCGCTCGGCGACGTCGAGGAACGCCGTCGTGTAGGTCCGCCACCTCTGGTGCGGCTCGGGTCCGCAGAAGAGGAGCAGGCCGTCCCGCCCTTCCCAGGGATGGCACGCGAAGAACTCGCTACGCGGCCAAAGGATGTCGCGGCCCCCGTCCTCTCGCATCTTGACGTCGGGCCGTTCCTGCGTGAAGACGAAGAATGGCTCGGGGTCGATCCGGGCCAGCCGCGTGGCCGAGAGATCGCGGACCAGGTGGCGCAGGGCGCCCGTGGCCGCCTGACCGGCATCGATCCATCCGCCGTACGCCATCACCATCGTGGTCAAATTCGTCGGCGGATCGCGGTCGAATTCTACATGGTCCATGGTCATCCTTTCGACGGTTGGGAGCGTCGCACGCCGCTCCGACCCGCGTTCCCGCGCCTCAAAAGCTCGGCCTGGTCGAAAATGGCGTCAGCTGCAGCTCGTGCGTCCAGCAGGATTTGTCCTGGGTGTGCAGGTAATAGAAGGCCTCGGCGATCTTGACGGGATTCATCACGATCTCGGGACTCTGGCGGGCTCTCGGAAGCGCTCGGGTGCCCGGCGAGTCGATGAGGCCGTCGATCACGACGTTGGCCACGTGCACGCCATGCTCGGAATATTCTTCGGTCAGCACCTGCGCCAGCGTGCGCATCATGACACGAGGATAGTATAGCGACTGTCCGGTCAGCCGCTTGCGGCCGCGCAGCGAGAACTGGTTGTTCGAGATGAGGAACGAGCCCGAGCCGCGCTTGCGCATGGCGGGCAAGACTTCCTGGGCGACGAGGAACGGCCCGCGGCTGGCGATGTGCTGGGCGGTTTCGAACATCTCCACGGGGACGTGCTCCAGCAGCTCCTTGTCCGGCGGCAGGTCGCGCCCCTCGAGATAGCCGGCGTTGTAGACCAGGACATCCGGATCGCCGGCTCGCTCGCGAATGGTGGCGAACGCCCGCGAGATGGATTCGCGCGACACCAGGTCCAGCTCGACGATCGTGGCCTGGCCGCCTTGCTCGATGATGGCCTTCTCGAGCGCCGAGGCGTTGGCGGCATTGCGGGTCGTCAGGACGACGAAAAACCCCTCGTTCGCGAACTTCTGGGCGATGGCGCCGCCCACGCCCCAGCGCATGCCGACCGGGATGTCGCGGTCGTCGAGCGCCCGGCCGTGCGCCAGCTTGGTGTTGCGGCCATCGGACTGCCACTTCGAGGTGGCGCCAACCACAACGGCGACCTGCTTGCGGGCTCGGTTCATGAGAAATTCCTC
>QHSM01000780.1 GCA_003221595.1 Candidatus Rokuibacteriota bacterium
CCACCTCGCGGTCGGCTTCACCGGCTGGGCGCAAGCCGGCCGCGCGGTCGAGCGAGAGCCCGAGGGCCGCGCCTGAGCATTGACGTCTCCCCCGGTCTGACGTAGCGTCCCGCTGATACCGCCAGCATGAAAAGGAGCCGTCCATGAAAGCCGCCGTGTTCCACGGTCCCCAGAAGCCTCTCACCATCGAGAACGTCGACGTCGCGCAGCCCATCGGCCGCGAGGTGCTCGTCCGCACGGTCGCCAGCGGCGTGTGCCACAGCGACCTTCACTTCGTCGACGGCTACTATCAGTTCCCGGCCCCCGCGATCCTCGGCCACGAGGCCGCCGGCATCGTCGAGTCCGTCGGTCCGCACGTGACCGAGTTCAAGCCCGGCGATCACGTGATCGCCTGCCTGTCGGTCTTCTGCGGCCACTGCTCGTACTGCCTGACGGGACGGACGCACCTCTGCCAGTCGCGGCCCGTTCGCACGCCCCAGGAGCCGCCGAAGCTCACCTGGAACGGCTCGCCGGTGAATCAGTTCGCGAATCTCTCGGCCTACGCCGAGAAGATGCTGGTGCACGAGAACGGGCTCGTGAAGGTCAAGAACGACATGCCGCTCGACCGCGCGGCGCTCATCGGCTGCGGTGTCACGACCGGCGTGGGCGCGGTCCTCAACACGGCCCGCGTCGAGGCCGGGGCGACGGTGGCGGTGTACGGCGCCGGCGGCGTCGGCCTCGCGGTGATTCAGGGCGCGCGCATCGCGGGCGCCGGCATGATCATCGCGGTCGACGTGTTCGAGAAGAAGCTCGCGCAGGCGCGCGAGCTCGGCGCGACCCACGCGGTCGACGCGTCCAAGGTCGATCCGGTCAAGACGATCCGCGAGATGACCGGTGGCGGCGTCGAGTACGCGTTCGAGGCGATCGGCCTCAAGAAGGCGGCCGAGCAGGCCTTCGAGTGCATTCGCCCGGGTGGCACCGCGACGGTCATCGGCATGATCCCGGTCGGTCAGAAGCTCGAGCTCGAGGGCAGCGTCTTCCTTCGCGAGAAGCGCATCCAGGGCTGCAGCATGGGCTCGAACCGCTTCAAGGTCGACATGCCGAAGTACGTCGACTTCTACCAGCGCGGCCTGCTGCGCCTGGACGAGATGATCACCCGGCGAGGGCGGCTCGAGGACGTCAACGACGCGTTCCGCGCGATGAAGGCCGGCGAGGTTGCCCGCACCGTCCTGATGTTCGATTAGCCGGTGCGCGGTCGATCGAGTGGGTCGACGGCGTCGGGCCCGACCCACTCGATCCCGTCGCGCGCCCCTCTGACCGCGGCCACCTCGACCTCGAGGAGAAGATCGGGCCGCGCGAGACCGGTGATGCGGCAGCCGAGCGACGACGGGCAGCTGCCGGCGAACCAGGCCGGGCCCGCGCCGTGGGCGCGATTCACGTCGGCGCCGTCCACCGTGAAGATGCGCCGGCGAACGACGTCGTCCAGCGTGGCGCCGGCCTGCTCGAGCGTCCAGCGGATCGTCTCGTGGGCCACGTCTGACTGACCGGCCCAGTCGCCCACCGCCTGTGGCTCGCCGGCCGGATTCATCGACGTGCAGCCGCTGACCCAGATCCAGTCGCCCACCTGCACCGCCCGCGCGTAGCCGCGCGGCTTTTCGCGTCCGAGCTGCGTGTAGATATCCCGGCGCATTCTCGCGGCGCCGATGAGCGCTTCGGCCTCGACCTCGATGAGCATCTCCGGGAGGACGAGCGCGGGAATCCCGAGCAGCGTCGAAGCCGGCCGGACATCGCCCAGGGCTTCGACCCATGCGCGCGTGTAGGCGGCGCCGCCGCCGAGATCGGTGAGATAGGTCTTCGTGTAGACGAGATCCTCACGCGCGGCTCCCGCCTGCTCCAGCGGTGGTGCCGGAGACGAACACGCGATCGCCCACCCGCACCGCGCGCGAATAGGCGTACTCGTCCTCGAGGGCGCGCCCGGACGAGATGCGCCGGGCCGTCGAAGCGGCGCCATCGACCACGTCGAATTCGATCTCCACGAGCTGCTCGGGCCGCGCCAGCCGGCTCACCTGCACGAGGGTGGCCGCCGGACGCACATCCCGGAAGTAGCGGGCCAGCGTCCGTACCGCATCCGGCCCCACGCCCATGTCGGTGACGTAGATGCGGCTTCGCACGACGTCGTCGAGCCGGCCGCCCGCTCGGCCCAGGCTCCACTCGGCAATCGTCATGATCGTCTCGACCTGCTTGGCCACGTCGCCCACGCCGCGCACATTGCCCTGGCGGTCGATGGCCGTCGTGCCCGACTGCAGCACCACGTCGCCGACGCGCACCGCGCGCGAGTAATGCGCGAGCTTCTCCAGCGACCGTCCGGATGCCACGTTGATGCGTCGATAGGTGCCCATCGATTCCTCCTCCTCAGCCTCGACGCGCGACGATCGGCGGCACGTGCGGAGCCCAGGGCCGGGCCGCCTCGAACGCCGCGGCGGCTCGCAGCACCGCCGCCTCCCCGCGGCGCTTGCCCACGATCTGCAGGCCCACCGGAAGCCCGGCGCGCGTGAATCCGCACGGGATCGAGATCGCCGGCAGCCCGAGAACCGAGAAGGCGTAGGTGAGATACGACCGCTGCATCGCCTTGCCAACCGGGCGGCCGTTGATCTCGGTCACGTGCGCCTGCTCGACGGGAAACGGCGGCGTCGCCGACGTCGGCGTGATCAGCAGATCGCGCCCGCTCAGGAACTCCCGCACCCGTTGCCAGAGCCGCGTGCGCAGGAGCTCGCCGCGCGCCACCTCGACCGGGGTGAGCGCCAGGCCCTGCTCGGTGTTCTCGACGAGCCCGGGCTGGAGGATGGCGCGATGCTCCGGGAGCTTGTCGGCATGACGGGCGACCATCAGGAGCCCGCGCGTGAGCCGGACGATCTCCGGTACCTCGCCGAGGTCCGGACCGCCCTTCTCCACGCGGGCCCCGGCCCCGCGCAAGACGGTGACGGCGCGCTCGACGACGGCCCGGACTTCATCATCGATCGTCATGAGCCCGTCGAGGTCCGGCGTCCACGCGATGCGCCAGCCCTTCACCGACGGCGCCCGCACCGCTCGCACGAAATCGCGAGCATCGACCTCGTACGAGAGCGGCGAGCGTTCATCGATCCCCGCCATCGCGGACAGCATCAGCGCCGCGTCCGCGACGGTCCGGGCCATCGGCCCTTCCACCGAGTACGTGTCCCACGCCAGAACGGACGGATGGCGGGGGATCAGGCCGGGGGTCGTGCGGAACCCGACGACGCCGCAGTAGGATGCCGGCCCGCGCAGTGAGCCGCCAAGGTCGGTGCCTTCGGCGAGCGGGCACATGCCGGTGGCGAGCGCCGCCGCCGAGCCGCCGCTCGATCCGCCCGCCGTCAGCGCGAGGTTCCAGGGATTGCGCGTCGCCCCGAAGACCGTGTTCACCGTGTTCGGGCCGAAGGCGAACTCCGGCGTGTTGGTCTTGCCGATCACGATCGCGCCGGCGGCACGGAGCCGCTGGACGACCAGGGCGTCTTCGTCGGGCACGTGACCCTCGAAGAGCTTGGAGCCGTAGGTCGTGCGAATGCCCTTCGTCGGCGTCACGTCCTTGATGCCGACCGGCACGCCGAAGAGGGGCGGCAGTGCTGCGCCCCGCCGAAGCGACGCGGTGGCTCGCCGCGCCTCGCGCAGGGCGGCGTCACGCGCCAGCGTCACGATCGCGTTCACGGCGGGGTTCACGGCGTCGATCCGCGCGAGGACTGCCTGCATGACCTCGAGCGGCGAGAC